>JBCBHT010000045.1:0-32974 GCA_038525335.1 Cyanobacteria bacterium J06621_15
GAGCGTTGCTCCCCCAAGGGAATTGACTAATTTAATTGAGAATTTTACCCCAAGTTCACCTGCATCGCGTTGCTCCCATAGGAGCTATAGTTTTTTTTGTTTGACCTTCTGTTGCTGATTTTTAGTAAAAATGGTAGCTAAAAACACATTTTTACAAAGAATTAATGAGAATTTTGCCGAATTGGCAGCAAGGATTTGGATTATTTAGTTATTCTCAAGTTTTAGTTGAGACATAGCTTTCTACTAAATGTATGAATATCCCTCAATAACTAAAAGTAATAAGAGGTTTTGCTTTGTACAATGCTTTGAGAAGAGTAGCTAACTGCGCTGATTTCCTCTTACTGCAAGGAGAAATTAGCTGCAAGGGTGAAAAAATACAAGTATTTACCACAGTGTTGATAACATTAAATCGAAGTAAAATGCCAATCAAGTAATCAAAACCTACTTTTATTGGAGTAAATAGCCGATTAAGATAGGATTTATCAATTTTTGCTAGTTGACTTCTACTAAATATGAGTTAATGTGATAGCGGATTTACATTGTCAGTATCTACCCTGACCTCGACAATATAAATAAGAAGTAAAATTTAGTCTATCGTGTCTGAAATATTTTCTGAAATATTTAGATTGCAAAGTGAATATTATGATACGGCAAGACCTGCTTAATTGAACTACCATTTCCAAGGTAGTTATTTTCAGATTTTTTCGATTGTGGACAATTGTAATGATTAGTTTACAATACCATTTGATGAGAAAATCTAAAAAAAATATAAAAGAGACTAAAATGATTTTGGTGTTTGGAGGATAAAAGTGTTTCTTAGATTAGCGCAACAACACCGGCAGTTCGTTCAAGACTTGGTAATGAATTTACAAGCCTTAGCGATAGTCCTAGAGAGACGTGGGTATCCTGCGTCCTGTTATACCTGTGGTGACCAGATGAATAGTGCTTCATTTATGGTTAGCTTGGGAGAAAATCATCTGATTCGGTTTTTAGTATCCGATTATGGCATCACCTGGACTGAGATGCGTGACGACCGCGAATTAATGAAGTTGGAAGGTGCAGAAGCAGTCAATCAGCTACAGGAACTCGCGAATATAGTAAAGCATCCGCCAATTGAAGCTTGCACTACTGCTAAAGCCCTTGTAAAAAGTTAGTGAAGGATTAATTTAAGCAAGGTAGGCGCTTTGAGTTTTGGTAATGCTTTGACTGATTCTCGACATATTAACGGAACTTGGCAATGTGGTAGGTTCGTGGTTATTGTTAGACTAACTATTGGCTAACTATTTTTTCACCCCTATTAGACATTGTTAGATGTCAAAGAATGCAGGCGATTTGATTAATTACTAGATTTGCTGGCATGTCTGGGCTTTTGTCATACAAAGGCTTTGATTCTTAAAGTAAGAGCAGTGTAGAGTCCTTCATGAACGAGCATAGCTCTCATGTAATTAATGACAGTTCGGGTAAAGAGATTCAGCATTAATAAGTAACAAGTAGAAACTTGCGAATAAAAACACCAGCGTAAATAGTAATTCTATGCTTTTTCATTTTTTTACCCAGATGATGCCATTTTTTGAGCGATTAGACTAACCGAGGAAATATTCCGAATAATGGTTAATTAGGTTGTGAATTTCTAGCAAAAGCCAGTAGCAAAGTCTTTTGAACTATTTGAACCCAGTAAAAGTTTGCAGCTTTATTGCTGGTAGATGCAAATGTAGCTACCAATGAAAATAGTGAAACTATTAGATATTGGAATCATACTTTTCTAATTTAATAAGTATAATTACCAACTATTCATTTATAGTTCAAATACCTATCTAAACAGCATCTTGCTTCTCAAATTATTTTGAGAATATATTTTCTTTTGAAAAAGGAAACATACTGTAGGGGGAAAAGGAAATAAGGTAGATAAATCAAAACATAATAGCGTCTAAGTGGCGATAGCTCCTTTATGCGAATAATTACAGAAAAAACTGGTCATATAAAGTAAAGCGTGCTAATACCAACTCGGGAATGTAATTGTATTTACTCAAATATATTGTATTCTAAAATACTTTTTAATTCAAATATTTTGAGCGAAATATTTAGAATTTTTGAGATTTTTTTCTTTTATTTGCCTCTTTGCTGGACTGGGAGCAGAAAGCAGGTGATAGAGAGTATGAAAAATTAATATTTAGATTGTTAATTTTTCAGTCTAAGAAGATTTAGTTAAACTTGATATTGTTTTTGACTCGTTAATTAGTCCACGCATCTGCGAAGAAACTTTAAGATGTCTGAAGAAAAATTACAGCAACCGCAATTACCACCGACTGGAGCTATAGATAATCAATATTTACACGCATCTGAGAGTTGGTTTAAGTATCCCGTAAGGGTTCAGCCTCATCATACCGATTATGCTGGTGTCGTTTGGCACGGTAACTACATTGCTTGGATGGAAGAAGCTAGAATAGAATGTTTGCGTTCGATTGGAATTGAATACACCGATTTAGTGGCTTTGGGCTGCGAGCTACCTGTAGTAGAAATGTCAATACGCTATCATCAGATGCTCCAATTAGGAACTGCTGCTGTGGTCAAAACTCGTATGGAAGAGGTCACGGGAGTTCGTATTAACTGGGATTACGCGATTCAATCAACAGATGGACAAAATTTATACGTTAGTGCCAAAGTAACCTTGGTCGCAAAAGATATGGAAAAAGGTAAAATAATGCGTCAGCTACCACCTAAGGTAAAAGAGGTTTTAGCAAGACTTACTGCATCGAAAAAATTATAAAAGAGTAGGAGTTAGGAGTAAGGAGTAGTGAGTAACGAGTTATAAATTATTAATTTCTCCCCCTCTCTCTCCCTTTCTCCCTTTTCCTCTTCTTAGCGCATCGAAACTACTTTCGGAGCGTTTTGCAAATTATTTGCAGCTGCGACTACTTCTTTTCTAGCCCACTTATCTGCTGCTAATATGTCTTCTAAAGTTGGGTTTGAATTATTTTGTTGGGAATGATTTTCGCAAGCTTTTTCAATGCAGCGAGGGATATCTAAAAAGTGGATTTTCTCTTCTAAAAATAAGGCTACAGCTTGTTCGTTGGCTGCGTTCAAAACTGCTGGCATTGAGCCACCGGCTTTTCCAACATTGTAAGCTAAATTCATACAGGGATACTTTTGATGGTTGGGTTCGCGGAATGTTAAAGAACCTGCTTTGACTAAATCTAAACGTTCCCAGTCGGTGTAAATACGTTCTGGGAAAGATAAAGCATACAGCAAAGGTAAACGCATATCAGCCCAACCTAACTGAGCTAAAACCGAGGTATCCTGCAATTCAATTAATGAATGAATGATGCTTTGGGGGTGAATAACAATTTCAATATCGTCATAATCCAATCCAAACAGGAAGTGAGCTTCAATTACTTCCAAACCTTTGTTCATCAGAGTTGCAGAATCAACTGTGATTTTACGTCCCATAGACCAGTTGGGATGTTTGAGAGCATCGGCAACAGTTACCTCAGCTAATTTTTCTACATCCCAATCTCGGAAAGCACCACCGGAGGCTGTAAGTATAATCTTGTGTAAGCCTCCTTCTGGTATACCTTGCAGACATTGAAAGATAGCGGAATGCTCTGAATCCGCAGGTAACAATTTTACATTATGTTTTTCAATTAATGGTAAAACTACTGGTGCCCCAGCGATTAAAGTTTCTTTATTAGCTAAAGCAATATTCTTACCTGCTTCGATAGCTGCGATAGTAGGTAACAATCCAGCACAACCCACAATCCCAGTAACTACAGTTTCAGCTTCTCCATGACGAGCAACTTCGATAACACCATCTTCTCCCGATAACAAAATTGGTTGAGGTTCTATGTCTTTTATTGCTGATTTTAATTCTGGTAGTTTGCTTTCGTTACTAATCGCGACTATACTCGGTCGGAACTGTCGAATCTGGGATGCTAACAACTCTACGTTGCTCCCTGCTGCTAATCCGACAATTCTAAACTTTTCGGGACATTGAGCAACAATATCCAAAGTTTGAGTACCGATAGAACCAGTAGAACCAATAAGGGTAATAGCTTTCACAATGAAGATTAATTATTAACAGACAACTTTACTATAGATTGTCTGGGACTTGAAAAGTAGGGACGAGGGGGAGAGGGGGTAGATGGGGAAGAGGGGGTAGATGGGGAAAAAATTATTTATAACTGATAACTGATAACTGATAACTGTTCGCTGTTCGCTGATTAACGATGCATTTTGTATCTAGTACAACAAACTTCGAGGTTTTGGCAGCAGTGCATTTTGCAACAGTTTTTGATAAGGCTGGGATGTTTCCTTGCTGTAAATTCTGGTGTATATTTTTTGTTATTTGAACTAATTTATCTTGATTCAAATTGCTTCGATAATATTGCTTAAGAAAGGAGTTAGTTTTAATATATTCTGGTGTAAACGTTCCAGACTCTAACATCCAGTAATCTACTCCATATTTTTGAATAAAAGCTTTTACATCATCTAAATTACTGCTGTATTGAGCCTGAGTTAAATCTATAACTCGCTGGCGAAATTTATTGTAATATCCTAAATGGTAAGGAATTGCATATTCTCTACCTACTAAAATTGAGCGTTGAGCAAATGTTGGTAAGTTGTTTGTTTCTGCTGCTAATGAAGCAATTAAAGTATTTTTTGGCTGTTGTTGAAAAAACTGGTATAAGACAGGATATTTTCCTATTTGATAGACGGTTTTGGGAAATTTTTGGATAAAAACAGGATAGTAAAATAGCAGTGAAATAGCGATAATACCTGCAAAAATTAATAATAAAATTCTTTGGATATGAGCAAAAATATGATTGATTTTGTTAAAATTACATACAATAGCTTCTAAAATAGCTGTTAAAACAATTGCTGCGGAAAATGCTAATATAACTCGAAAACTATGTCCGGTGTAACGACCGGGAAGATGAAGCTTGAATAGTAGGATATGAGCTATAACAAACATTCCTACTGACACAATCAACATTTGAGTTAATATGACAACTTCTTTTTTAATATTTACTAATAAAGGTGATTTTAATTTTGTCTTAAACAACATCAAAATCGGTAATAACAACCCAAATAGTAAGGTTACAGGTGAAAATAATGAGGGTGCAAATATCCCGCTACGTCCTGCTAGAAAATAGTTGAAGATATTATCGCTAAAAAAAGTTGACCTTCCTCCAGGTAAAAATTCAGGTAGTTGTTTTGCTTGAGCAACTGTAATTACCGGTGCAAATTCTGATGATTTAAGAGCGTAGGGTAGCATAACAAAAAATGCTACTGCTAAGCCAACTATACAAAATATATAATCTGACTTTTGTTGAGAAAAACTGGATTTTTTATTACTACTAATACTATCATTACTATTACTGCTCCAATCCCAAAGTCGTAAAATTAAAATACCCGCACAGATGAATACAGTCTGGGGATAAAAAAGCCCTAAAAGTACAATTGTAGCCAAACACGGTAGCAAAGATTTACGCGATAAATAATATAAAAATGCTAATAAAAACGGGTATGTAAAAGCTCTTGGTGTTGCAGAAATCAAGTCATCCTTTATCCAAATATTTTGATTGAGCAACAATGTAGATAAAAATCCAGTAAATGGTAAAGGTATTATTTGTAAGCTTAAACCGAAGCAGTAAGCAGTAGTAAACAATCCTAAGATTAACGGAAGAAGTTTATTGAAAACTAATGGGTCAATACCCAAAAATGAAATTATCCGATAAAGATTGGAGTATCCTGCTGGAGCAACCGACTGAAAATAATTAGCAATTAAATCATTAGGAAATAAGTTTGGGTCTATAAATCTTAACATCCAAAATACATGCTGTCTCGCATCATCTTGGACAACATATTCGCTAGCAAAAGCTTTTTGTAAACCTAATATTCCGTACATAGCTGAGAAAGTAATGCTCAAACTAAACCAAAATATTAATTGGTTTTTAGATATCTTTTTATTTTGAGGAAACAAGCTTTTATTCAGCAGATTTATTATCATAATAAGATATTAGATAATTCATTTTGCCTCATTCTTACTAAGCAATAGAGAAAATAGTAAAAAGGGAGTAGGAAGTAGAGAGTAGGGAGAAGGGAATAATCAATAGTATATAAGCTGCTACGCGCTTAATTTATATTTGTATTTCTTAATTTCCATAACCAAGACTGAACTTTTTCAAGATTATATTGGGTTCCATATTTATCTTTTAAGATATCAGAGGGACGATAAATAAAAACTGTTTTAAAATTCTGAGGTATTTGAGGAGTATTTTCTGAAGATACAAGCTGAAGATTAACTGTATTTTGTAATAAATGAGTTAAACCAAGTAATTCACCAGGACGAATATCGCTAATTACCAAAGGATTTTCTGATTGATTAATAATTCTAGCTACTTCAGGATTATGACGAGTCTTAGAAGCACTTTTATTCCACCATGTAGGAATTTGGGAGCTAACCCCACAAGATACAATACCGCTGACAATCAGAGCGATAACAATATAGCGCCATTTTCTTAATGCTTTAATATCATGATAATTTTTATCTAATTTATTAACGATTGAATATGAAACCGCAATTTGAATCCCTAAGTAACAAGGAAACGCATAACGAGCAATACTAGAACGACGACCTGATAATATAATGTCTGGTGCGATTAAAGCTATTCCGGTTACTCCAATTAAAGTAATAATAAATAATCCTGCTTTTGGAGCAGTTTTACATAAATAATATAGTGCATATCCCGTCAAAAATGCACTTAAATAATGCAGCGGACTAAAAGGACTAAAACCTTGGTTTACGTCGATAAAAATGCGACTCAAATTTTGTCCCCAAAACAAAGGTAAAAATCCCTTGCGAACTAGATTTACATGTCCTGTATTTTCTACAAGTTCAGAAAAATTATTAATAACTACCAATAACCAAGGAAGAAACAGGATTATCCCTAATAAACTGGAAAGAATATAGTTTCCAAAAGTTTTATTGAAACGACATTTCTGTTCGACTAAAACATATATACCGTGTCCTACAAATACAAATGCAGAAAATGGATGGGTATAAAGTCCAAAAGATACTGTAATACCATAAGCTATCCAAGGAAGTATTTTCTTTCTTCTAATTGCCCAAAGTAATGCTGCACAAGAAAGTAAAATACTCACAGTCCACAAGCTGTATTCTCGTGCTTCTTGAGCATATAAAACATGAAAAGGTGAAATAGCTATCAACGAAACTGCTACCCAAGAAATTAACTTGGAATTAAATAGCTCCAGACATAACCAGTAAATAGCAGGGAATGTGAGTAGACTGATAAAAGCAGATAATAGTCTAATCCTAAATACTGAATTACCAAATGTTTGCAGCCAGAATCGTGCCATTAGATAATATAAAGGCGAATGTTCTGGATGAGAAGCTAAAGCTTTAATACTATCATTTAGATTTTTAGTATTATTAGGATACTGATAATTTTGCAGCAAATTTCCAACACTAATAACCTCACCCTTATAAACTTCTTCCATAAAATCTGTGCTGGTATACCCAGAAACACGTAGAGAAGTCATAGTTTCGTCATACCAATAAACCTTCTGGTCTAAGTTATAAAACCGGAAAAATATTCCGATAACGAGTAAAATTGCAATCAGTTTGCGAATATTAATTTTCTTATTAGTTTGAATCGGCTTTTTTGATAAAGTAAAATTTGTCATTAAATAGCCCTGAGAAAGTTATATTAATTGTAAAAAATTTAATTGATTTAAGTTATTTTTATTAAAATAGAAAACTATACTTATAATTGCATAATTGCAAATTTCTGTTCGTTTTCTATTTAAACCATTCACTGTAAAACAAATTAGGATAAATCATATAAATAAACAAATGCTCCTTCAGCTTTAAATAAATCCATTTTCTTACCTATTTTATCTAGATAAGATTTCATCATTTTATTTTCACTTTTGACATGAGCATGAGAAAAAATCAGCCATACTCGTTTATTTCCGCGCAATTTATCTAAATCTTGCTTATATCTTTCTTTTTCTGCTGTTGATAGTTTTCTTCCATCATATTTATCTAAATCATCTACACCAATAATATAATCATCTGGCTTATAACCATATTTTTCAGCATAATACAGGAATTGATAATGTCCCCGCTGAAATATGTATATAATATCTTCAGGTTGCTGATTAGATTTTACATAGCTAAGAACTTGTTTAATTTCTTCTCGCTGATATGGCTGGATTAACAAATTACTCGCAGTTGTCACTGGATAAAAAAGGAGTACTGTTAAAAGAATAATACCTGGGATGAAAGTCTTTTTAAAACCTCTTCTTTGAATCAAATAATCTATTCCCTCTGCAATCAATAAAATGAAAAAAGGAGTTAAAAACAAAACCAAACGATTGCGAAAAGGAAACTTGTGTAAAAAAGATGCAAAAAATGTTGCGATTATCGGAGATAAAATTATAAATAACTTATCTTTTTGACGCTGGAATAATGCAATGCAGCCAATAATAAAAGCAAATATAGCTAATCCATCAGTTATCCCCACGAAACCTAAAGGTCTATAGAAAAATTTACCTAATGCATTAACTACCCAATTAATATCATAAAATGATGATGGAAAGCCATTTTTCCAAGATGTCATTAAATCAGTATTATTATTTAAGCTTTGGACAGAAACAAAATAGAATATTGCAAAGCTAATCAACCACGTTAAGTAAATAAATAAACGCTGAAATATTTTTGATTTTCTTTTCCTTTTAAGCGTATCAATCACCAGAAAACTGCTTCCAACACCTGCTAGGGTAAAAATGGCTGGATGAGAAAACCAAATAGTTAAAGCTCCTAAAAATGAATAAATGGAAATTTTAATTTTGTTGAGTTTTTGTGTAACGACTTGTATCACTATCAAACATGAAAGCAATGCTATAAAAACATCGCTTGAATATTGTTTTAATTCCGTAGCAAAGTATAGTAGATAATTCAGACTAACAAAAAAAGCTAATGCAATAGGTACTGCTTCTAATCTTAAAAATATTTTTGCTAATTTATAAAAGATGAATATAGCGATTATGCTTGATAATAATGGAAATAGTCTAAAGGCATATTCGTTATTACCAAATAGTTGAATTGCTAATTTTTCTATCCACAAAAAACCAATTGGCGCTCCTTGGTCGTAATCTAAAGGTTGTAGTAGCTCTAAATATGAACGATTGACAATATTTAATGCTAATACCGCTTCATCAGCCCACAATGAGCGATTGTACAAATATTGAATTAATCTAAGTAGAATACCAAAGCAGATAATTACAAATGATATTTTATCTGATGAAAATGATTTAATATATTTTTTATTTGATTTAGTATTTTGATTTGTGTTATTTAATAGGTTTTGCTGCATAGTTATGAAATATAATTTAATTAAGAAGCGAATAGGGAATAGGGAACAAAGAAAATAAGATAGATTACATTTTTTAGTATAAATGATATTAGTTTATTGAAAATTAAAGATGTTTTAAACAAAGTTAATTGAATTTCAAGTTTCAAATATAAAATCTGACTTAAATAAAACAATCGAGCCGATACAATAAATAAATTATGAATTAATTATTATCCCTATTCCCTATTCCCTGTTCCCTACTTCCTGTTCCCTTTTGCCTAATTCATTTCCATTCCGTATTTGTTTAAATTTAGTTAAATATTGACCTAAAAACGGGAGTCCTCCGAGGGCTGGTAATAAATATCGGGAAGTACAAAGCAATCCCAAAGCAGCAGCAGTCGGAGCATTCATATATGGCTGATAAAAAGCAATTAAAGCAGCATCTCTTGTTCCAACTCCTGCAAAAGTCAGCGGTAATAAACCTGCCAATATTGCTAAAGGTGCTAATGCTAAATGTGCCAATAATGGAACTGCTTGTTTCAAAGCAAAGGTAAAAAACCAAATTTGTAAAAGATGTCCAAACCAAATAATAATAGAAGTTAAAGCAATTTTTAGAAGATGTCTTTTGTCTCTCCAGAAATATTTATGCATTTCATTCCAAGAATCCCGCAACTTCGCTATTTTTGAACGGATTTTCCTGGGTGCAATTCTACCTGTAAACTGGAATATTAAATTAGCAAATTGACGAGAAGCAATTAATAATAGTCCAATAATTAAACCAGAAATCACGCAGGCTGTCATTATCCAAAATAGCCAATCTTTTTGCGGGTAAAGCGTTAATCCAAAAGCACACCACAGCAGCAGCGATAACATATCGCAAGCTTTTTCAAATACTACTAAAGATAAAGACAGCGAACCTTCTAAATGTCCTCTTTCTTTAATAAAATAAGCCTTTACTATATCCCCCATTTTTGAGGGTAAGACCATATTTAATACGCTAGCAGTTAAAATCAAACGGTTTGCTTCCCCAAATCCCAAACGAGTACGACTGGGTGTAAGCTGCTGCAACCGCCAAGCTGTTAACATTGTTAAGGGTACAACCATTCCCAAACTAATTGTCATCCATAATTTATCGCTATTTTGAAATACTTCTATAAGTCTGGGAAAATCAATTTTCCAATAAATAATTATCAAAATTGTCAGACTAATAGCGATAGAAATAAGTTTTTTCATATTTATGTATTTATCTGCTTGTTTTTTATTTTTAAATTAATACTTTTATAATTGACGCTCAATTTTCAATGGTTGAGAAGGAGCGAGTTTTTTAACTTCTTCAGTAAAATCTAACCAAGGTTGTAATTGACTTTTTTGAAAAGTTCGACTCATGACAACATAAATAGAAGTTTGGTCGCAGCCAATACCCGCAGAAAGCACGTTATTCCAGGTTTTGGCTTCCAATTTATCAACAACGCACCACTTGCCATTTTCCCAAAAAAATCTGCGAGTAAACCAAAAAGGTGCATCATTTTTTCCCACAATCAAAACACGCTGTAATAGCTTACGAATTAAATCGGGAAAAAATCTTCCTATAGTTAACATCACAATTCTAAGAATCATTAAATTAACCGGTGTCATTTGTTTTTGTTTAGCCCACCCCAGATTTCCGCTAATAGTAATTTCGTCATCCTTAATATTTATTCGATATGGTGAAACTAAATGTCCTACTGCATTTTTAATTTTGCCTTTATCACTTACCTGCAAAGAAATTTGTGTATCCGCAACTACTAACTTATTATCACGAAATAACTTAAAAACTCCACCTTTATTTAAAGCCAAATATAGCTGCGTATTTTGACGACGGTCAATTAGTATTTTGGCATTCTGTAACCATATACGATTGTTTTGATTATCCTGATTATTTTTAGATATAATATCCGATGGTCTTTCCTCTACAAAATCTCGCCAAGCTAGCAAATAATTCCATGTATGGTGTCCAATAATATGGTCATCAGCATAACAAGGAGATAAGCCACTTGCTAAACCTTGTAAAAAACGGTAATTAATTTGTAGTGCTTCTGGCATCCATTCCCCAACCAATTCAAAACCGTGAGGAAAAAAATTATAAGTATTGCGGCTGGTATATTCCCCACCATAAGAACCGTCGGGATGTACAAATTCAGCAGCTAAATTAACAGCTTTTATTAATGCTTCCTTGATTCTTATATCTGGATTAAACTGATAAATTCGTGCCAAACAAGAAATAGTCAGAGTATGATATCCGGGGTCGCAACCTTCATATTCAATAAACCAACCCTCATCATTTTGCCAAGATAAAACACGTTCTAAACGCTGTACTTTTGCTTTATCCCATCGAGAAGTATTTAAAAGTTGAGATAACCTTTCCAAACATAAAACAATTAACGCTTGATGATTGGTTAATCTGCCGCTTTCATGATGTTCTGCCAACCAGTTAGCACGTTTTGTAAAAAAGTTAAGAATAGCTTGATTATCAAATTTCTTATTTTTTATATTATGTTTTGAATTATTTTCTAAATCATCCTTTAAATTTAGAATAATATAGCTTTCAATACAGGCTAAAAGCGAAAAAGCAGCAGCTCCAGAAGCTCTTTCAAAAGGAAAATAATCATCACAAGAACCATCTTTATGAGCGCTAAGAGCAGCATAGCAAATCCCCGCTTTCACCCAATCCTTAATAGTAGATTGACGATAAAAAGGATTATTAGGTATATCGGTATCGTAAATTAAAGCCAATGGAAACACAAATTCCTGTGCCATACCACTGGGAAAATCAATGATTTTATAATGCCAAAAATTGCGGTCAAAGCATCCATAAGTTGGACTGTGAGGATTGCGGTCTAATAAAGTTAAAATCTTCGGAATTTGAGCTAATGCTTCAACTGCAAATAAATCTTTATTCAGTATTTTAATTTGGGAATTGGACATTTGAAATTGGTAATTGGTAATTGGTAATTGGTAGTTGGTAGTTGGTAATTGGTAATTTATAACTCCTAACTCTTAACTCCTAACTCCTAACTCTTAATTCCTAATTCCTAACTCTTCACTTTCTTTATCCATTTCTCGACGACGTATTCTTAATTGAGTTTCTTCAAGCAATTGACGATTTGCAGCCATTAAATCTGCTACTAAACCGAACATCCATAGTTGAAAACCAATTAATATTAAAATCGCTGCAAGAATCAAACTAGGAATACGAGTACGTTCGGTTCCCATGAAGAAAAATATTAACCAGCGTATACCTAACATTACTCCTAAACTAAATGGAACGCTGCCTGAAATTAAGAAAAAGCGCAGCGGTCTATAAAGCATAAAAATACGAAGAATTGTAAACAAGGAACGCATTACATAAGAAGCGTTACTTTTTACTAAACGTGAAGGACGGACAACAAAATTTGTTCTAATAGGTACGGAAGTAATTTTCATACCCTTTTGTCCCGCTTGAATAATTGTTTCTAATGTATACGTATAACGATTAAATACATTAAATCTAAGAGCAGCTTCTCGGTTAAAAGCACGGAATCCGCTGGGAGCATCCGGTATTTCAGTATTGCTAGCACGACGAACTACCCAGCTACCAAATTTTTGTAGTAGCTTTTTTATCAAAGAAAAATGTTTTGTTTTCCAAATTGGTCTGGTACCAACTACAATATCTGCTTGTCTATAAATAATTGGTTGGATAAGTTTAGGAATATCCCCAGCGAAGTACTGATTATCAGCATCAGTATTAACAATAATGTCCGCTCCTGCTTTTAAAGAAGCTTCAATACCCGCCATAAAAGCTTTAGCAAGACCTTGATTGTATGGCAAACTAATAATATGGTCTACACCAAAAGCTTTAGCAACTTCTACAGTTTTATCTTTGCTACCATCATCAATTACTAAAATCTCTATAGAATCAATACCATATATTTCCCGTGGCAACTCTGAAAGCGTAGTACCTAATGTTGCTTCTTCGTTATAACAGGGAATTTGAATAATCAATTTTGTCATAGATTTGAATAATTTATTAGTTTTTTATTTTAATTATGCAACCTGAAAAAAATATTTTTTCTGCTCTTACTTTCTATAAAATTTATTTATCAAACCCCCTGTATGGCGGATTTTACCATAATCAAGCTAAAAAAAATTTGCTGTTTGCCAAAATTAATGTATATTAGGATACTTGAAATTCTCTATAAGTTAATATATGCCAATAGTCGATTCACAGAAGATAAAAAAGAAAAAGCAAAAGAATTTAAGTACAAACGAATTATTATTTCCTGCTGCAATGTGGTTGAGCAGTCGTTTGTTTATTTGGATTTTAATGTTAGGAGTTGCACCTTTATTACAAGCACCACCAGGAGGAACAGCAGCTACTTTTGACTTAGGGGTATTTGATGCATGGGATAGCCAACATTATCGAAATATAGCTACTACAGGATACGAATATGTTAACGATGGCAAGGGTCATAATGTCGCATTTTTCCCGCTGTTTCCCTTATTTATTAAGTTGTTAATGAATTTGGGCTTTTCCTTTGAAATTGCGGGATTATTGATAAATAATTTAGCATTTTTAGCGGCTCTTTACTGCGTATATTTTTGGGTAAGGTCATATTTAGGGAACAAAGAAGCAAAGTGGTCTACTGCTGTTCTTGCTTGGTGTCCTTTATCAATGTTTACAAGTGTTATCTATACAGAAGGTTTGTATATATTTCTAAGTGCTGCTGCGATGCTGGCTTTTGACAAAAATCGATACTGGTTAACGGCTTTTTTTGGAGCATTAGCAACAGCAACACGACCTACAGGTTTAGCATTAATACCAGCTTTGATAATTGCATCTTGGAAGGAGCAAAAGCCCCGTCTTGCTTATATTTCCAGCCTAGCTACAGCAGCAGGAGTGCTTTTATTTAGCTTGTATTGTAACGTGAAATTTGGCGAACCATTAGCTTTTATTGAAGCGCAAAAAGGGTGGAGAGATTCTTTAGGTTTTGATTGGCAAAATTGGCATAAAATGCTGATGCAAGTAATTATTGGTACCCAAAATTGGAAATATGGAGCAATCAAAGACCCAGTACATCCTTTAATATTTGCCTTAATTATTATCCTTGGTTACTTATTATGGCGTTTCCGTAAAAAATTGGGTGAAGCAAAAGTTGACTATGGATTCGCTGTTTTAATTTTAATTTTCTGGTTAGTAGCTGGTGACCCTTTAATTAATACCGTGTCAGTGGTCGGTAGCGCTTATTTAATATGGAAATTACGCAGCGAATTGAGTCCTGTAACCGCGACCTATGGCTTGTGTGGTTTAGCCTTAGTCTTAGCTTCAGGAGGAACTTCGTCACTTGGTCGTATAGTTTATGGTATTGTTTCAGCTAGCATTGCCTTCGGTTTGTTTTTATCCCGTCGTCCTCGGTGGGGATATTTAACTATTGGTTTCTTTGTTATTTTGCTGGCTACTTTTTCTATTAGATTCGCTCAAAACTTATGGGTAAGTTAAGGGAAAAGGTTAATTAACTCCTAACTTCTTAAACTTTTGACTTTTAATTTTTTGCTGTTTATGGAAAAAGAATTTTACCTACAGTATGCATCTGTAGAAGATAAACATTGGTGGTTTGTAGCACGTCGTCAAATATTACAACAAGTCATTAATAAAATAAATCTACCAAAAAATGCTCAAATATTAGAAGCAGGTTGCGGGACTGGTGGAAATTTACAAATGCTATCTCGTTACGGTCAAGTTTCTGCAATGGAATTAGATGAAATTGCTTGTCAGTTAGCAAATCAACGTCAAGTAACTCAAGTAAAACGAGGTAGTCTACCCGATAATATTCCTTTTAATTCAAATTACGATTTAATTGTGATACTGGATGTTATAGAGCATCTTGATAATGATTTATCAGCCCTCGAATCCCTATATTATAAGCTTAAGCCTGGAGGTTATTTACTAGTAACAGTCCCAGCGTATATGTTTTTATGGAGCGAACATGATGAAATAAACCATCATAAACGTCGCTACCGATTAAAAGGACTAAAACAAGTAGTAAAAAAAGCCGGTTATAAGGTGAATCATGGCAGCTATTTTAATACTATTTTATTTCCTTTAATAGTAATAGCGCGTAGCTTGTCAAAGCTGTTACCTAAACAAAATCAAAATCAAAATCAAAGTAAAAACAAAAATAGCAGCGACTTAACAGTACCATTAAAATCAGTTAATCAAATTTTAAAATGGTTATTTGCCTGCGAGCGTTACTTTATAAATCGATTTAGTCTACCTTTTGGTGTATCAATTTTACTATTAGCAAAAAAGCCATATAGTTGAATTATATTATAAAATTGGGGGTGAGACAATTTGAAATTTTAATTATTTATAATCGTGTTTTAATCCAAAATTTGAAATAAAAGCATCCGTTGTTAAAATTTAAAATCCAAAATTGAATGGTTGAACCAATAGCATCTATAGTTATCCCAATTTATAACGAAGAAGAAAACATTCCCGAACTTTACCGTCGTTTAGAAAACGTTATTGAACAGCTAGATGGTGAAGCAGAATTGATTTTTATTGACGATGGGAGTAAAGATAATTCATTAAAATTGATGCGTCAAATTTACGAGCGTGATTATCGCTTTAATTACATCAGTTTAGCTCGTAATTTTGGTCATCAAATAGCAGTTACTGCTGGTTTAAATAATATTCGCGGTCAAGCTGTAATCGTAATGGATGCGGATTTACAAGACCCACCAGAACTAATTTTAAGGATGATTGAAAAATGGCGACAAGGCTATCAGGTAGTTTACGCACAACGTATTTCTCGTAAAAAAGAAAGTGTTTTAAAAAGATTTACAGCCTATGCTTTTTATCGTATTTTAAGACGTTTATCTGATGTTAATATCCCTGCGGATACAGGCGATTTCTGTTTAATGGATAGGGAAGTTGTTGATATTTTAAATGCGATGCCAGAACGTAATCGCTATATACGCGGTTTACGTGCTTGGGTAGGTTTTCGACAAACAGCAATAGAATTTGAACGAGACCCGCGTTTTGCAGGAAAAGTTAAATATTCCTTTGGAAAATCCTGGGCTTTAGCAATTAACGGAATTATTTCATTTTCAAGAGTTCCTTTAAAACTTGCTACCTATTTAGGAATGCTTTCAGCCTTCTCGGCTTTATTAATGATATTGTTAGTCTTATATTGGCGTTTATTTGACCCTGATTCTCCTTTAATTGGCTATACGTTAATTACAATTGCACTCTTTTTCTTAGGTTCGGTACAGCTATTTTGTATAGGTATTTTAGGCGAATATATTGGTCGTATTTACGAAGAAGTCAAAGGTCGTCCAATTTATACCGTCAAAGAAATGAGAGGAATTATGAACAGGGAAAGAGTTAGAAGTTAGGAATTAGGAGTTAGGAGTTAAGAGTTAGTAATTTTACTATTTACTGTTACTTTATTAAAATCCAAAAAAACGCATCCTTTGTTAAAATCCAAAATCTAAAATCTAAAATCTAAAATCCAAAATCCACATGTCTTGGCAAGAATTTTGTTTGCTACTTTTATCAGTTTCTGCAAGCGTAACTGGTCAGCTATTTTTAAAAATTGGTGCGGGAAAATTAGGAAGAGTTGATGCGACAAATGCTCTACAGCAGATTTTAGGAATTATTACAACTTCGGAATTAATATTAGGTTTAGCTTGCTATGGTGTTGGTGCTGTTGTTTATATTCTTTTGCTAACTAGAGTAAATTTAAGTGTGGCTGGTCCATCTGCTTCTTTAGTTTATGTTTTTTCTGTATTGCTGGGCTATTTTATTTTTAAAGAATCTATTCCTTTAATGCGTCTAGCTGGTTTGAGTTTGATTGTTTGTGGTGTGATATTGGTAGTTTGGCAAAAGTAAGAAAAAGTAGCAATTAACAAGTAGCAAGTAGCAATTAGGAAATAAAATCAAAATAAAAACTGAATAAAAACTAAATAAAAGTTAATCTAAAATAATTAAAATAAAAAATTATCATGTTGTAAAGTTGAGAAATTAAATAATAAAGAGCAAATAATTTATATACAGATAGGCTAAAAATTAGCTATTGGCTTCCCAACAGATAATAATCTAAAATAATCAAAATCAATAAATCTCTACTTGAAATCTAAAATCCGTATTGAAAAGTTTTGGGTGAAGATGTTCTTTTTCCCAAACTTTCCGCAAAATCCAAAATCTAAAATAGAATGGCTCAACCTAAAACAATTTTAGATAATAATTTCTTTTTCGCTACAACAATGTGGCTGCTTAGCCGAATTGTAATAGTTGTTGCGATGTTATTAATTGCACCGAATCTTCCTATTGCAGAAAATGCTCAAGCTCCTATTTTTGGATGGGATGTTTTCTATGCATGGGATAGTATCTGGTATCACCGGATTGTGGCTATTGGTTACGAATTTGTTAATGATGGTCAACAATATTCTGTAGCTTTTTTTCCTCTTTTACCTTTATTAACTCGTGTAATTATGTACTCGGGTTTACCTTTTGAAGTAGCAGCTACTTTAATAAATAATGCCGCGTTTTTAGGTGCTTTAATTGTCTTCTATTCTTGGGTCAAAGAAAGTCACGGTACAAATACTGCTCGTTGGAGTACTACTGTTTTAGCTTGGTGTCCTTATTCTCTTTACGGAACTGTAATCTATACTGAAGGATTATTTTTATTATTTAGTATCGCCGCTTTACGCGCTTTCGATAAAAAACAGCATGTCTCGGCTGCAATTTGGGGAATGTTGTCTACAGCAACTAGAATCACCGGAGTCATGTTGATTCCAGCTTTTTTATTTGTTTCTTGGAAACAACGTAGGAATGTAAAAGCTTATCTTGCTAGTTTTGCTGTGGGTATTGGTGCTTTTCTTTTTAGCTTGTATTGTCTAATTAGATTTGGTGATGCTTTAGCATTTGTCCACGTTCAGAAAGGTTGGAGAGATTCGACTGGATTTGCTGCTCAAGGTTGGTGGAATATGTTGATGCAAATCGTTCTAGGTTCTCCGCTATTGTTTACGCTAATTGTTGTTAGCGGTTTTTTACTATTTTGTTTTCGTCAAAGATTAGCTGATATCAAATTAAACAGTCTATTGTATTTTCTATGGTTTCTATTATGGCTGGGTATAGGTGAACCGTTATGGTCAACAGGAGGAAATCCATTCGGTAAAATCCCTTTGGTCAAAATAGTGATTATCTACGGAGGGCTTTGTTTATTATGGTTATCGCGAGCTAAAATTCCTCTAGTTGCGACTATTTACGGTTTTTTCTCATACGCTTTAATATTTAATACCGGACTTACAGCTTCTGTAGAGAGATACGCTTATGGAATTGTCTCCTTATCGTTTGCGCTAGGATTATTTCTTAATCGTTACCGTAGCTGGGGATACGCCATTTTGGGATTTTTCGCCGTTTTATTAGCAAGTTTAGCCGCACAATTTGCCCACAATCATTGGGTAGCGTGAAAAAGCTCTCTTCTACCCCCTCTTTCCCCTCTTCTGACCCTCACCCATTAATTTTTATCGGACAGACAACTGTTCCCTATTCCCTAATTTTATAAATAAAAATTTAAACTTCTTATCAAAACCAATGTTTTGCTATATACTTTCTGTGTGCATCTACCTATCAGGTTATTGCTTATACAGATATTGTTGAAATTCAGTATAAGCAAGCCTGTTTAAACTACTTCTGTAGTTTAAAATTAAATTCTTCTGACAAATAAAATTTTATATGTAATCAGCCTTACAAGAATACTAGTTATAAAATGTTTAAATGAGTTGATGCTAAATGCGAAATCTATAGAATGTAAATAATTTCAGTATTTATACTGTCTGCATTTTTTTAAGTATTTGTCATTATTATTGTGTTATAACTTTGACTCTCTTAGTCTGTAGTATCAATGTATAAAATAACAAGTTTGAAACTTTCAATCTCAGTAAATCATTAATTGTTTTGAATCAAAGCTTAATCTTACTTATGTATCTAAATTATGTTTTTAAATCTTAAGGGTTCTAGATATCAATAGCTTTGTGACCATCTAGATTCTACTCTACCTTGTCTTATAGCTAAGCGAAACCAAATTATTCCATGCCAAGTCTGGGTAAAAATCGTGCTTCTAAGTAAGCATAGCATAGTGAAAATTTTAACCTTTTTTTAAATGGAAGAATTCTCTCTAAAAGGTAAAATAAATTTGAGTTTTAAGTAAAACTGATACTAGATGCATAGTGCATCTGCTTATTATAGCTGTAGAAAATTTTCGTTGATGAAGTTTTAAATTTGGATTTGAGTTAGCAGAACCTATATGTCGCTGAAGGCAAAGTTCTGTTAACAATTAGTTTAATTTCTCAGGATTACTACCTTATTAATTGGTAACAAGGAAATAGAGGAATTGTGTTATAACTTACCGCCATATCAGTGAATGGTGGTTTGGTCGTGAAGGAGTCGTGTCTGGTGGAAAAGAAGAAGTCGTTATTACCTCAAGGAATATTAATCGCCCTTACCGCCTTATGTGGTAGTTTTGCGCTAGGATTTATGTTGCCTGTTAACCGGAATTCTATTAATGCTACTAGTAGACCGCAAGTAAAGACCGTAGGTAATGTAGATACTAAAGCTACATCTGTGTCGCTATCTAGCATCAAAGATTTTCAAGTTGCGATGCTTACCACCTGGGAACAGGAAGCAATATCTAAAGGTGTCTTTCATACAGTACCAAAAAGATTTCGTGGGACAACATTAAAACAAGCAAAGCTCGGACCAAAAGAGAAATTAATTGCTTTAACTTTTGATGACGGACCTTGGCCGGGGTATACTGCCCAGATATTAGAAATTTTGAAAAAAAATAATGTCAAGGCAACGTTTTTTGTCGTTGGAAACGTGCTAACTCGTTATCCCGATTTAGGAAAACGAATAGTCACTGAAGGTCATACCATAGGTAACCACACTTGGCATCATTGGTACCATTATTTCAATAAACAAGCCGCAGCATTGGAAATAGACCGTACAGCGGATCTGATTTATAAAACTACCGGTACAAAAACCACTTTATTTCGTCCTCCTGGTGGAATCCTGCATAATGGTTTAGCTGACTATGCCAAAAGTAAAGACTATGCGGTGATTATGTGGTCTGCTGATTCTATAGATTATGCACTCCCCCCTCCTTCAACTTTGGTTGCAAGGGTTGTCAGACAAGCAACTCCTGGTGGAATCGTGCTGCTACACGATGGTGGTGGTCCTCGAAAAAATACCGTTGCAGCTCTACCATCGATGATAAAGAACCTAAGGGATAAGGGCTATCGCTTCGTAACTATTCCAGAATTGTTGGAATATGAAGAGAAGCAGAAAAATAAAACTATAACAGCGCAAAATAATAAGTAGATGTTAATTGTTAGTTGTTAGTGGTTAGTGGTTAGTGGTTAGTTATTTATTACTAACAATAACTTTGCAAATAATCCCTATTAATTGATTTTTACAGAATTTAACTTTAATGAATAATAAGTAAAAGGGTGCGGCAATATTCGCCGTACCCTTGTTAATTTAAATTGAGTTCTATGGAACTAAATTAATCATTATTTGGGATATTTTTTTCGTTCTTAAAATCGTAAAAACATTGGATAATCTGGGAAACGGGAAAATTGAATTTGCTCTCTCGCTTACTGTTTATAACAATATTTTTACTCTCTATTTTCTACTTTCTACTTACCACTTTTTTTAACTGTTATTCCAAACTCATCCTATATAGCTTTTACCACTTCTTTGGACAATCTTTATGATTTTCCATTGCAAACAAAGGTATACCATCTGCTAGCTGTGTAATCGGTCGCCCATCTGCTTTGTGATAGTGTTCGGGAGATGTGTATCGACAATAAGCTTTACCATTAGAGGTTATAATTCTTCCATCAGCCAGACGATACACACCTGGGGATAAGCGCACGGGACAAGCTCCATCATCTCTCATTTTTGCAATATTCTTTGTGGCAACAGGTTTAACAAGGTCGTATCTACCATTTAAAAACTCAAAGTGTCCCGGACTTATAAAACTACAAAATGCGCCACTATTATTAGCAGATATAAATGTTCCATTTGGTTTTCGATATAAACCACTAGGGACAATTCCTGAGTCGTTTTCTCTAGCTAATTTTTTTACTATATTGATAATTTGAGTTTCTATCAAAGGGTCGGTTGGAACATATTGATGATGAAGTCTTGTTTGTTTGTGACCAGGTTCAATTCGTGTTTTAATACCTTGTGTAATAATTCTTTTACCCGGACAGTTTTCTAAATGACCACATCTTGTTTTTCTAGCTCTGCCATCTGGATGTCTGGAAATACTTTGTTCTTTTTGATTACAAGTTTTGGCTTTACATGAAATATTTCCCGAATTTTTGATATCTACTGGCCAAGGGAAGTTAGTTTGCCACCTATTGTAAAAATATTCTACGTTGTCACCTACTGTATTGTTTTTAGTAAGACTTCGTTGAGCTCCGAAGCCTACAGCATCTAAAACAGCTACAAATTTAAATTTTACATTGTTTCTTTTATGGTTATTTAAAAACTGTAAAATAGAATCTCCACCAAAACTATGACCTACTAAATATATTTCTGTGTCTTTTGGTTGTTTAGCTAAATATTGCTTTAATTGATTGACAAAATTCTTTGTCGCACCAACGCTAACTTTTGTTGCTTGATTTTCACTATCAGAACCACTAACTAAACTAAAAGAATTCCAGGGAGTATTATAAACGTCGATACCCATACTTCGGAAAGCGTCTTTAGTTTTATTCATGTTCCGTACACAACAATCCATATTCCCATCGACAAATATAGCTATTCGACGCGGTTTAGCTTCTGCTTTTAGTGGATTAACTAAAAATAAGAAAGTTGAACTTAACAAAAGCACTAAGGTTGAGATTTTAGTATTTTTGAACATTAGCGATACCTTGTTTACCAGATAATTGAAATAGATTTCTATGTTTAGCTCGGAAGGTTAATTTTCCGGACTTATCACACTATTAGTCTGGTTTTTTATGTTTATGCACTTCAAGATATAAATTTTTTATGTAGGGGTTTTCACTTCAACAAAATACTGATTGTCTAAAAAACACCCCTCTCCTTAATAAGAAGAGGGGAAGGGGGTGAGGTTCTAAGAGTTATCAGTTAACTATTAGCTATTAACAACTAACAACTATACTCCCAACGGCTAAAAACTTAACTTTTCGTAGGTTGGGTTGAACGAAGTGAAACCCAACAGTAAGTAGGTTTTTGTTGGGTTTCGTACCTCAACCCAACCTACAATAATTAATCCGTTTAGAGTATAACTTCCAATCACGAAACCTGACTCAACTGCTTTTCTTGGGAATAAGCTTGAGGAGAATCGGCTTCGGAAGGTGGTACTAATTGCCAGAATTTAGGAAGAAACTCCTCCCAATTGTCTAGAATCATTTTTGCTTTGGCTGATTCGGTACGCTCGAAATGAGCAGTTATCAAATCTTTGAGTTGTTTTTCTCCTGCTTCTGAAACGACTCTTTGATAGTTAACAATTTCTCGGTTAACTAATTCGGGGAAATTACCTTTTTCATCTAGGAAATATCCCAATCCTCCAGTCATTCCAGCACCTACATTTCGTCCGACTTGACCCAAAACTACAATTACACCACCGGTCATGTATTCACAGCAGTGGTCTCCTGCTCCTTCAATTACGGCTGTACCTTTAGAGTTTCTTACCCCAAAACGCTCACCAGCTTTACCTTTGGCAAATAGCATTCCACCAGTTGCACCGTAAAGACAGGTATTGCCAATTATCACGTTTTGTGATGGGTCGTAGGTGGAATTGTTAGATGGTTTAATAATTATTTCACCACCATTCATTCCTTTACCTACATAGTCATTGGCTTCTCCTAACAATGTCATTTTCATTCCGTTGAGGAGAAAAGCACCAAAACTTTGTCCAACGCTACCTGTAAAATTGAGGTTGATTTGACCTTGGAAACCACTGTCTCCGTATTTCGATGCAATTACCCCAGAAATCCGCGAACCTATAGTTCTATCAGTATTAACTACTTTGACTGTTTTGTTTATCGAACCATGCTGACTAATTGCATTTTGAATTTCAGCATCTGACAATAATTTATCGTCGAGTACCTCACCGTTGCTGTGAACTGCTTCGTGTTCTAACCAGCTACGATTGGCTTTACTGTCAGGTAATTTTAACAAGCAGTCTAAATTTAATGCTTTGGTCTTAGTTAATTCCACACCTTCACGCATTTTCATCAAGTCAGCACGTCCGATTACTTCTGACAAGGAGCGATAACCGAATTTTGCTAACAGACTGCGTACTTCTTCAGCAATAAAGTAGAAGAAATTAACTACTTTTTCTGGGGTTCCGGGGAAGCGTTTCCGCAATTCTTCTCTCTGGGAAGCTACACCTACGGGACAGCTATTTAAGTGACATACCCTTGCCATAATACAACCTTCAGCAATCATGGCGATGGAGCCGAAACCAAATTCTTCTGCCCCCATCATTGCTCCCATCAAAATGTCCCAACCGCTCTTTAAACCTCCATCTACGCGCAAAATAACTCTGTCGCGCAGACCATTTTCCATCAAAACTCGATGCACTTCGCTTAATCCGAGTTCCCACGGTGAACCAGCGTGTTTGATAGAACTTAAAGGTGATGCTCCAGTTCCACCATCATGACCAGAAATCTGGATAATATCAGCATTGGCTTTGGCTACACCCGCAGCAATTGTACCGATTCCGATTTCTGATACCAGCTTTACGGATACTTTGGCTTGGGGGTTGATTTGATGTAAATCGAAGATTAACTGAGCTAGGTCTTCAATGGAATAAATATCGTGGTGTGGTGGTGGTGAAATTAAAGTAACTCCAGGCTTAGAACGTCTCAAGCTAGCAATATATTCGCTAACTTTTTTACCGGGTAACTGTCCTCCTTCACCAGGTTTAGCACCTTGAGCCATTTTAATTTCGATTTGTTTGGCATTCATCAGGTACTGTGGAGTTACTCCGAAGCGTCCGGAAGCAACTTGTTTGATAGCACTCGAAGCAGTATCGCCGTTACGCAAACCGTTTAAATGAGGTAAAGTTGCCGAATGACCCGCTTCATCAACATTATCCAAAGCTTTAAAACGTACCGGGTCTTCACCACCTTCCCCAGAGTTGGATTTTCCGCCAAACCGATTCATGGCGATCGCCAAAGTTTCGTGTGCTTCTCGAGACAAAGCGCCTAGTGACATTCCCCCAGTACAGAAGCGTTTGACAATTTCGCTCACAGATTCAACTTCTTCAATAGAAATAGACTCTCTATCGCTTTGAAATTCCAGTAAGTCGCGTAAAGCAGTAATTGGTCTACCTTGTAAATTCTGCTTGTAAACCTCATAGTGGTCATAATTTTTACTATCAACAGCCCGGTGTAGCGCTTTCGCCATTTCCGGACTGTTCATATGATATTCGCCACCGCGACGGTACTGAACAAAACCTAAATTTTCTAATTTTTTAACGGTTAATTCGGGGAAAGCTTTGCAGTGAATAGATAAAACTTCCGATTGCAATTCGTGCAAACTAATTCCACCAATCCGAGAAGTTGTACCGTAAAATCCTAAATCTAATAAATCTCGACCAATACCAATAGCTTCAAAAATTTGCGCTCCTTGATAGCTAGTTAACAGAGAAATTCCCATCTTAGAAAGGATTTTCAACAAACCATTTTCTACAGCTTTGGCATAATTAGCTAAAGATTGCTCTAAACTGACAGCAGCAATTTTACCCCGCTCCATAAACTGCTGAGTTTTGGGGTCGCTCCACCAATTACGCAAAGTGTCCAAAGCCATGTAGGGACAAACAGCAGCAGCACCGAAACCAATCAAACAAGCGAAATGATGAGTACTCCAACATTGAGCAGTATTAACCACCAAAGAAGTATTCATTCGCAAACCTTTGTCAATTAGATGGTGATGTACAGCACCCACAGCTAACAAAGGAGGAATATAAGTATTTTCAGCGTTTATTGCTCCATAATCCTGCCATTCCTGAGATGAACCAGAAATTTTATCGCTCAAAACCAGAATCTTTGCACCGTTTTGCACCGCTTCCACAGCTTGCTTCTGCAAAGATTCCACCGCAGCTTTTAATCCTTCCGACCCTTTATCGATAGGGAACACGGTAGATAATTCAACCGTATTAAAATCGGATTTTTTGATTTCTTCTAAATGAGCTTCAGTTAATACCGGGGACTCCAACTTAAACCGATGAGCATATTCCGGTTTGGGGTCGAGTAAATTACCTCGTTCTCCCAATTCCACCTTTAACGACATCACCAACTTTTCCCGTAAAGGGTCAATCGGTGGATTTGTCACCTGAGCAAACCGCTGTTTGAAATAGTCATACAGCAAATGTGGTTTTCCAGAAAGTACCGCCAGAGGGATATCATCACCCATACAGAAAGTAGGTTCCTTCGCATCAATAGCCATTGGTTGGATTACCATTTCCACATCTTCCGTGGTATAGCCAAAAGCCATTTGATTCCGCAACAAAGCTTTTCTGTCTATAGATTTACTTGCTTTAGCTGCTGATGCATTTCCGTTATTAGCTGCTGAATGACCATTACCATTCGTACCATTACCATTGGTAACATTCCCATTCGTACCATTACCATTAGTAGCAGTTAACTGTATGTCGCTGTCGCTAACCTTAACGCTGTTAACTGATTTCCGATGCTTTTGCAACCACTCCCCATAAGGATGACTTTTTGCTACACGCTGCTTAATTTCCCAATTCTTGAGAATTTCTTGGCTGTGTAAATCAACAGCAATCATTTGTCCGGGGCCAAGTCTACCCTTCTCAATAATATTTTCTTCCGGGAAATCAACTACACCAGCTTCACTAGCAACCACAATATAGTCATCGTTAGTAATGCAGTAACGTGCGGGTCTCAAACCATTCCGGTCTAAAGTTGCACCAACAGTTTTACCATCACTAAATACTAATAGTGCTGGCCCATCCCAAGCTTCTTGTAACCCGCTGTAGTACTCATAAAAATCAACAATCTCCGGATAATCACTTAAAGCAGGCTGATTTTTATAAGCCTCCGGAACCATAATCATCAAAGCTTCCAAAGGACTGCGACCGGAACGTACCTGCAACTCAAACACGTTATCCAAAGTTGCCGAATCACTATTCCCTATACGGACAAAAGGTTTTAATTCTTCTAATCTTTCTTTCCAAACTGGATGGCTCAAACTTGCTTGTCTGGCTTTCATCCAGTTGATATTACCCAACAAAGTATTAATTTCTCCGTTGTGACCCAAAAGCCGCATTGGTTGAGCTAAAGGCCATTTAGGCATCGTATTCGTACTAAAACGACGATGGTAAACAACAAAATTACTCTTGTAAGCGGGATTTGTTAAATCTAAATAAAAATCTCCTAAAACCGCCGAGCGTACCATACCCTTGTACACAATCGTCCGACTAGATAACGAACAAACATAAAATTCCTCCATCCAGTCGCTGTGTTGAGAGCGAATCGCTTTGACAATTCGACGACGGGTAATATAAAGCTTTCTTTCTAATTCATCTCCACTAACATCTTCTGATTGGAGAAAAATCTGTTCGATTTGCGGCTGATTTTCCTTAGCTTGCACCCCTAAAACGCTATCGTCTACAGGAACTATCCGCCATCCCAGCACCTGTAAATTCTCAGAAAGTGCAATCTGTTCGATAATTTCTCGTGCTGTATGAGCAGCTTGTTCGTCACGAGGTAAAAACAACATTCCGACAGCAATATTCTCCTTACCTATCCGAGTTTCTAAACCCCTTTCTTGCCAATCTTGCTGCAATAATTCCCAAGGAATCGCGCTTAATATTCCCGCACCATCACCAGAATCTTTGTCAGCGCTACAACCACCCCTATGTTCTAAACAGGTTAACGCGACTAATCCTTTTGCCAAGATTTCATGACTTTCTTGCTGTTGACGATGGGCTATAAAACCAACTCCACAAGCATCTCTTTCCTCAACCAACCACTTTTGACCCAAAAAAGTATTTGAAAATGCTATGTCTTTATCTTGATTCATCTGCTCATTATTCATAGAATGTCCCCCGATAGCACTAATTTTCTTGATATTGTCCTAAAAAAATATTCACCAACTTTGTTGAGAGAAAACTGAGTTAACAAAATACCGGGAGAAAGATTTTAGCCCCTAGGTTCATTTTTTGTACACCCGTGTTAAACTTATCCAGTTATTTTTGTATGTGTTTATGCTGAACCCCGGCGAGTTAATTATTGTATCGCCCTGAGGTTGGTCGAAAAATTGGAGAAAAGACATTCTTTCCCCAGACTTAGCCGTACCTCCAGTTAACGGAGGGAAGCCCCCTTTCTGCATACTGTTTCACTTACTACAATAGAGCAAACCTCTACAAAGTAATGGCTTACAAGTTTTCTGCTTTATATTTTGAGGCTATATATCCTCTCAATTAACTTGTCCAAAATGCAAGCTTTGCTTATAGATACGGTTATATTTCCTCAACCTGAAACAAAACTCCTATTTAATCGTTCACTATTTTCAATAGCAAAATTCTGCTAATTGGGTATCTTTTAGCAGCGTATTACACTAATTGTCCATTTTGCAATTATTGATTAACTATTTGTGTAAATTGTGTCGCAGTATAGTCATCTTAGGCAAGCAATTGCTACCAAAAAATCTCATGAACAATTGCTACACATTGCGTAAGTAGCTGCGTATGAAAAACGATAAAGCATTCCAGTTTATATTTTCAAATAAAAAATTATCAGAAATTTCTGGTAGTTGAAAATTTCTTCTTAACCAATCACCTGTAACTAGCTTGACCTTAACTAACCTTTAATTAATTAATTAATTTATAAATTCAATTGTTCTGCATTCTTACATTGGTTTACTTAGAGCTTAACACGTAAGATTCACACACCATAACAAGAATTCTTTCCACGTTAGAAAATTGTCAAAAAATTGATTATTTGGAGTCGTGACTTAGCTAATATTATGGTCAAAAATTTTACTTTTAGTCAAAGCAAAAACCGCAATGCAATTAGTCATAAAAATAATATTTTTGTCAAGGTAATGACTTTACCAACCCTGGCAATAATCCTCAATTTGACTGCGACTTCTATTACTAGAGCAAAGCCAACTCCTCCAGAAATTCCAAAGATGGCTCAGTCAAATAAACCATCGCTCGCATCTACTTCAGCAGGATTATTTCAGGGAAATCAAATATCTGTAAATGGTCGCACCTTACCAGGAACTTGGGTGCAGCAAAAAAGTAAAAATAATACAGGTCGCTACACAACTTATATCAGTGATGGGGCATTACGACAGTTAATAGGCGTAGACTTATTAAGTACTAATAGTCCAGAACTACAACCAGTACAGTGGTTTTCGTCGAAATTAAGACCACAAGTTTTAGATGGTTTCCTAGACCGGGGATACCGTTACTTAGACATCACAAAATTTGCTCGTAAAGCAAAATGGAATTTACAAGCAAGAGGTAACACCTTAGTAATTTCTACACCAACTGCGAAAGTAAAAACTATTAATCTAGGTAAACCCTCACCTCAACAGCAGCAATTAGTTATTAATTTAGACCGTCCAACACCTTGGAAACTTACTGCTGGTTCCATAATTAAAAAGCCAAAGCCAAAGCCTCAACCAAAACCTGAAGTACCTCAAGTCCCTCAACTATCATCTCCATCGGGAAATGTTGTTATCAATACCAATACTTCCACTCCTAAACCAAAGCCCAAACCCCGTATGAGAGAGTGGATAATTACCATTGATGGAGCAGCAAACCAAGAATTAGTAAAACGCTTTACTCCCGCTCCATCAGCAGTAAAGCCTACAGCATTAAACAATATTTTCAATAAAATACCGCTACCAATACCCTCACAAAAAAAGGCAGAACCGTTAATCAAACAAGTTAAAGTAGCCAACAATCAAACAGTTATTCGCTTAGAAGTTCCTTTGGGCTTAACTCCTCGTGTCAGCACCTTACCCAAACCCCATCGCTTAGTTGTCGATGTTCGTCCCGATGCTTTAGTCGGACGTTCAATCGATTGGGCACCCGGATTACGCTGGAAACAGCAACTCGTCTCCTTAGGTAACGACCGCTTTCCAGTAGTATGGTTAGAAATTAACCCCAGCACTTCCAAAGCAAAAATTAGACCAGTCGCAACCAACCAAGATAAACAAGAAGGAACCGCACCATTAATTAAAACAGCGCGAAAATACTTAGCAGCAGCAGCAATTAACGGTGGTTTCTTCAATCGGAAAAATCGTTTACCCTTGGGTGCAATTCGTCGGGATGGCAAATGGCTCTCCGGTCCAATCCTCAATCGAGGAGCAATTGCTTGGAACGATTCAGGAAATTTCTACATGAATCGTCTTTCTTTACAAGAAAATTTAATAATTCCCAACAATCAAAATCTGCCAATTTCTCATTTAAACAGTGGATACGTACAGCAAGGAATAGCTAGATATACTTATATGTGGGGAGAAAGTTATACGCCCCTTACCGACAACGAAATTATTGTCGCCGTTCAAAACAACAAAGTAATTCAGCAATACGCAGGAGCCAAAGCAGGAGAAGGCTTTGCTCCCATTCCTAAAAATGGCTATCTCCTAGCTTTACGTGCTGGTGCTACAAGTAACGCCGCTAAATTGCAAACTGGAACTCCCATACGTATCGTTAGTTCCACAGTTTCTCCAGAATTCAATCGCTATCCCCATATATTGGGAGCCGGACCTCTACTGTTAAAAGACAATCAAATTGTTCTCGACGCTCAAGCAGAAAAATTTAGTAAAGCCTTCGCAAACCAAAAAGCTATACGCAGTGCTATCTGTACTACCTCCACCGGAAAACTGATAATTGCTGCTGTACACGACCGAGCCGGTGGGAAAGGACCAAGCTTACCAGAACATGCACAACTAATGCAGCGATTAGGATGTGTCAACGCTCTGAACTTAGACGGTGGTAGTTCCACAAGCCTGTATTTGGGAGGACAATTGCTTGACCGTTCTCCCAATACTGCAGCTAGCGTTCATAACGGAATTGGTATTTTCTTACCTCGTCCGTGATTTGAGTAGTGGGGCTACGGTGTACACAGAAGTCCTATCTAAGTTTGGGTATACTTCATCATTATCCCCGTGACTCTCAATCTTGGGGGTATTGGAGGACTTTGAAAACTCTTTTTCCCCAATCTTGGGGGTTGGGGGCTTTCAGGTGAGGATGTAGCTAAATTCGAGTACTTGTATGTACACCGTAGGGAGAAGAGGAAGAAAAGGTAGAGTGAAAAGAATAGGGCTTTAACACCTTTAACCTTTAACCTTCTCCTCATGGAAAACTTACTCGTTACTTACTACTCCCTACTCCCCACCCCCTATTACCTAACGAGTTAAAGTATTCAAAAAATAATTTATTCTAAGTATTTGATAAGAATAAACTACTAATATTTGAAGACTTTTTAAAGCTTGTAAAAAGCTAGCTTTATTCTTGATGAAGAATTGGTGTAAACATACGAGAATTGCTGCCTGTTGATTACACCATCACAGTTGGCTTTGGTATGTTTGGCTAAGGTGGACTCAATTGCAGACAATTACGGTTGCAATATTACGCTACTTTTTTCCAACAATAGTAAAGAATACTAGCGGATTTTTTTATGTCTTCAAACGAGGTAACTATGGCTCAATTCCAAGAAAAAACAGAAGCGAACGCAATTACCCTACCCCCAGCAATCACTCCAGAAGGTGTTGCTGCTACTGAACTACGTCCTTGGGGTTCATTTACCATTTTGGAAGAAGCACGCGGTTATAAAATCAAGCGCATTGAAGTTAAGCCAGGTCATCGCTTGAGCTTACAAATGCATCATCACCGTAGCGAACACTGGATTGTCGTCTCTGGAACTGCTAAAGTTACTTGTGGCGATGCAGAAATCATCTTGAGTAACAACCAGTCTACTTACGTCCCACAATGCACCGCTCACCGATTAGAAAACCCTGGTGTAATTCCTTTAGTTTTAATTGAAGTACAGAATGGGGAATATTTAGGAGAAGATGATATTGTTCGCTATCAAGACGACTATGCTCGTGCTGAAAAATAAAATCAGGGATATACCAAAGTCATAATTTTCAATTAAAAAATATATTGTCTTAGCTTAATATCCGCACGGAAACTCCTTTACCTTTATGGTTCTAGAGCTTCCGTGCGATACTTTTATCAGTTATCAGTGAACAGTGAACAGTTATCAGTGTTAGCGTTCACGAAGTGAGTCGTCAGACTAAGCGTGTCCCGAAGGGACATACAGTTATCAGTGAACAGTGAAAAACTTGACGCGAATCACTGTAAATTATTAATTGTCAACTCCTAACTCTTAACTCCGTTAGCGAAGCGTGTCCGAAGGACATACTCCCAACTCCGAACCACGAACCCCGAACTCCAAAATCTAAAATCTAAAATCCAAAATCTAAAATCCAAAATCTAAAATCTAAAATCCAAAATTGATTTGATGATTAAACTTTCTCAAGCAGCAGCTCTGGAGATACAAAGATTAAAATCAAAGCAAAAACAGCCCAACCTTTTATTCCGTTTAGCTGTTAAACCCGGTGGCTGTTCCGATTGGTTTTACGACATGTCTTTTGAGCAAGAACAAGCTTTAAGTGAATGCGATCGCATTTTTACCTGCAAAGATATACAGGTAGTCCTAGATACCGAAACCCTAGAACATACTCAAGGTTTAACCATAGAATATTCCGAAGACCTAATGGGTGGAGGCTTCCGTTTCTACAACCCTCAAGCGAACACCGTTTGCGGCTGTGGCAATTCTTTTTCAGTTAACAGTTAGCAGTGACCAGTTATCAGTGAACAGTTGTAAACTTCTAACTTCCTATTCACCTAATATCTTGCATCACTCGCAATCAGCGGAGCCAGAGTCTGGTAACCAGTTCAAAATTACCAATTACCAACTACCGATTACCAATTACCAATGCCCAATGCCCAATGCCCAATGCCCAATGCCCAATGCCCCATGCCCCATGCCCAATTCCCAATCCCCAAATTCCCAATTCTAAAAAAATCATAAAAAAATTATCAAAAGTTGACATAATCTTTTCAAAAAAGAGATATAATCAGGATTTGTTAAAACTTAGACAATCAGCAGCTTCACGTGCTGTAACTCATGCCAACAATACAGCAATTAATTCGTCACGAGCGCTCCAAAGCGCGTCAGAAAACTAAGTCCCCAGCTTTGAAACAGTGCCCTCAAAGACGGGGCGTTTGTACCAGGGTTTATACAACAACGCCTAAGAAACCTAATTCCGCTCTGAGAAAAGTGGCAAGGGTAAGACTAACTTCTGGATTTGAGGTTACGGCTTACATTCCAGGAATTGGTCACAACTTGCAGGAACACTCTGTTGTTATGATTCGTGGTGGTAGGGTTAAGGATTTACCGGGCGTGAGATATCACATCATTCGCGGAACCTTAGATACTGCCGGAGTTAAAGACCGCAAGCAAGGTCGTTCAAAGTACGGAAC
>JBCBHT010000046.1:0-32716 GCA_038525335.1 Cyanobacteria bacterium J06621_15
TAATCTCTGCTTGTAAAACCATCCCCAAATGAAAAATTTGCGAATCATCGACACCACGTTGAGGGATAATTTCAATAGAATCACAATCAATAAAATCACTAGCTACCTTTTTAAACAGATTAGAGTTAAGAGATATTAGTAAAAAATCAACATCTTCAAACCAGCGTGCTTGGGTTGGAATACCTTTCGGAGTAATTCCAATTAAACCTTTTCGCATTTGAGTAGTATGAAGTTTTCCACCAGCCAATCTCCAATCAATTTGATAACTACTACCAAGCTGAATAGCAATAATATGCTGTTGTAAACAAATTTCTGGAGATTCAAAAGCTGGTAAATGATGTTGTTCAACTGAAATATCCTTCCAATTTGAAATACTAGAATTGATTGGAGGTCTATAAGCAACGGGAATCAAATTTCCGCTTGATGTTTCTGTGGCTGAAAGTCTTTGGGATACCATTTTTTTAATAGGGAATAGGAAATATTAATAAATTGATTTATTAAACAAAAAATAGAGACGTTGCAGTGCAACGTCTCTACATTTTAGAATATATTTAGTTTTGATTTTAGATTTGAACTTAATTTTGAACTTGGTTTTGAATTATTTTCCTAAAACCTGAAGCGTTACGGGTGCAATTCCGGAACTAATCATTCCTAATTGTCTAGCTGCTTTACGGGAAACATCAATTACTCTACAGCGAATAAATGGACCTCTATCGTTAATTGTTACTATTACAGAACGACCATTTCTTTTGTTTGTTACCTTTACTCTTGTACCGAAAGGTAAGGTTTTATGTGCTGCGGTCAATTTTGTATTACTTCCATAATAAGAAGCAATTTGAGAAGAACATTTACGAGCTTTTTTACGTCTTCTAGCAATCAACAATGACTGACTATTCTTTACTCTTTCAGCTATATTGCTTTCTACAATTTGTGAAGAAGCAAAAGCTGCTTGCTGTCTGAAAGAAGAAGTTGTTAAACAAATTCCTGTAACAGTACCCAAGAAAGCAAGCAAAACACGTTTTTGAATCATGTATCCAGCTAATAAATTAATAGGGAACCACTTTTACGACAACCACTTAATTTACATCTATAAATAGAATGTAATTATATTTAGGAACACACAGATAGAAATTCTTAGAGTTCGTAAAGACCGCTTTAGCCAATTTCTCTACCAATTTAAAATCGATAAATCAACTAATTAAGTAGTTATACAACTGTCTAAAGGAGTAATTACTTTTATAAAATATCAGCCAAAAGGAGTAATTCCAAGTAAATAGGGATACGAAAACTGAAAAATTAGAAAGAGGGTAGAGGGGTAGAGGGGTAGAGGAGATAGAAATAGTAAATAAATCCTAACTCTTAACTGTTCAGTGTATTTCCCTCCGGGACACGCTACGCTAACGCTGTTTACTGTTTACTGTCAAAAGTTAACAATCTTAGTCCTGGAGAATCTTCTAATTGTAAAGAAGTTTGAGGTATACCAATATCTATATTTTCTCTATCAAAAGCATACTTGAGACGACGACGAAATTCTCTTCCTAAAGCAAATTGTTTACCGGGTTCTGTTTTGAACCACAGCATTATTTCGATACCGTTTGAACTAATATTATTAACACCTAAAACGTTAACGGGGTCGATAACTGCTTCTTTCCATTCTTCATCAGTTTGCATTCCACAAGCAGTTTCTCTGACAATTCCCAATGCTTTATCTATATCTGCTTCCGGACTGACTTCTACTGTAAAAACTATTCGTGACCAATCTTTAGTTAAATTATGAACTGTTGAGATGCTACTGTTAGAAATAGTGCTTAAAATACCGTTTGCTTGACGAAGTTGAGTCATCCGTAAATTTACGTTTTCTACAACACCTACAGTTCCACTAACATTAATTAAATCGCCAATTATAAATTGGTCTTCCCAAAGCATAATTATGCCGTTAATGATATCTCGAATTAAGTTTTGAGAGCTAAAGGAAATAGCAAAACCGACTATTCCGGCTCCCGCTAAGATTGGTATAATCGGAATATGTAGTTTTTCCAGAAACCATAAAATACCTAATACCATCCAAACGAATGTTACTGCTCCTTTAAGAACATTAGAAAAGGTAGTTAACCGAGATATATGTCGTGCTGATATATTTGGTTTTTGGGATTCTCTATCTAAAACTTTTCTGAAAAATAAATCGATAATAACGTTACTTGCTTTCACACCTAAAATTGTAGCTAGAACAATTCCTAATAGCAAAGGTTTTGTCAGCAGCCAATCTTGCAACCAGCGGGTATAAGGAAACATTCCTGCAATTGCAGCCAGCCCTAATACCCATAACAAAAACAAACTAATTACTAATATCCATCTTTTAAGTCTATTAATATTTAACTTCCGCTGCCAAGTTACTTTTTGTTGACAGTATTCCATCATTTGCGCTTCTTCTGCTGCTTCCGAATTCTGATTTTCCGAATCATTTTCTGAATCAACTTTAAAATCACTCAATAATGGTTCTTTTTCTTGAATGATTTCCCATTTTTTCCCAAAACTTCTGTAGTAGAAAACCAATAATGCAGTTAACAAAATAATTCCCGCAAGTATTCCCAAAGAATTTAAAAATATCCGCTGTATGGTTTCTGGCTGTCTTTCTTGCCATGCTTTAATTAATGCAGGACGAATATTTTTACTATATTCACCAGCTAAATCAGCTACGGATAAACCATGAATTTGAGCATCTAACTCAGTAACGCTCATGATTTTGCGTCGTTTTAATTTTCTAGTATCACCAGCCAAAATGACGGTTCGTTTTTCACTTTGAGCGGGAGTAACGTATAATGTTCGAGGATTAAAACCTGTAGCGAGAATTTGAGAGAGATTTTCTTGGTACATCTCAACCCGAATATCGAGCGGTGAAATCGTATTTTGATTTAGGTTATTACCAGTTCCCCTTCTCGCTGCAATATGTAAAATTTCTTGTCCATCCAGTGTAATGGGAGCGTAAACAATAGTACTTTGATTGCTAGCAGCATTAGTAAAAGGATTTTGATTGGAACTTGCTGCTTGAACTTTGGCGTTTGTAAAGATAATTAAACTAAAGGTTAAAAGGCTAATTAATATTAAAGCTTTAGCATGTAACCGCTTTCTCAAATTCGTTAGTCGATTAGCCATATCTATACCAAAGTACTTTGCAACTGCTTAACGATTAGTTTAAAGCGAAAGCGTACTTATGTGGATAATAGGTGATTGTGAATAGGAAGCGGCTGATTTCGCAGCATAATTATTTTACAGCACGCACGAAAAATATCGGCGCATCGCACCAAACACCTTTTTCTGTTGCTGGTAGATTCTGCATTTCTTTAATATATTCTGCTTTGCATTTTTCTAATTTATCTGGTGAAAGCTGATATACTTGATAACCAAAAACGTTTTTTGCATTCACTAACCAAATATTTTCAGCAATCTCTTCATCTACTGAAAAATACCAGCCAAACTGTTCGGTTTCTACCTGAATATTTTTAAAACCTATTTCTTGCAATAATTGATTGCATCTTTCAATAGTTCCCATCGGTTCGTTGGGATTAGGAACATTAATACCAAATATTTTTGCAACTTCTCTAAATAAAACGGAAGGTGGAAAAGCATTCTCCTTCCAAACATTAAAAGCTATAAATCCATCTTCTTTGATAATTCGATGCCAATTTCGTAAAGCTGTGGAAATATCAGTCAAATAGCAAACAGCTAGAGAACATAATACAGCATCAAAACTATTATCTTCAAAATCTAACTCTTCTGCATCTGCTTCTACAAACTCAACATTCCGCAAATTGGTTTGAGCTAATTTTTTCTTAGCATTACTCAACATTCCTGTTGAAATATCAGCACCGATAACTTTTCCTTGATTACCAACTTTTTGAGCAGCATTCAACGCAACTATACCAGTACCTGTAGCAATATCTAAAATTTTTTGTCCGGTTTGTAAATTAGCAAATTCAACTAATCGATTGGCTATTGGTATATAAAATCTACCATTATCATAATTAGTTCTGTTGTTAAAGTCGGTTAACAACTGTTGTTTGTAATTATTTGGTATCATTTCATCAAATTCCGGATAGTATTAAAAATACCGGGAGACGTAACAGTGCTACGTCTCTACACATTTGATATTTTATTATTAATTTTAATCAGAATAAATCTATTTTTTCGACAATTATTTCTTTCTCTGCGTCTTCAACTGTTAGCTAAAAAAGAAGTTACCCCACCGCAAAATGCAGCAAATTTTCCTTCGTCTACGGTAGCATCGCTGTTATTCCAAGTCGCTACTACACAATACTGTTTACCATTTTTTCCTTTTAACCAAGTTGTTAAATTTAAAACACCTGGTTCGGAACCACCTTTAAATGCGACTCGTTCCCAATCTTTTGGATTAGCTATTCCAGGATTAATACTCATTAATGGTAAATCAGCTACTTCTTCTATTAACTCGCAAAGTTCTTCAGCATTGTAAAACCATTCTATATCCAATGCATTAGGATTAGTTATAAAGTCGTTTACGTCGGGAAGCGGTTGATTCGCTATTTCTGTTAATATTTCACGACGCTGTTTTACATCACCTTTACGATAACGCTGTAATAATTTACTATTTTGAGAAGCTTTTAAACTATATAGTTCGCGGGTTGTGATAAAAGGAATATTTTGATTAGAAGAGATTGATTCAATTGATTCTCTACCAACTTGCTTAATTAAAATATCTGTAGCTGTATTATCGCTCATAGATATCATTAAAGTAGCAAGTGTTTGTAGCGTTAATTGTGAATCTTCTGGCCAAGTTTGTAAAATACCAGATGGTAAACTTTTATCTTCATTTTTTAAGGTTACTGTATCCGACCATGATTTTTTACCGGAAGCAATTTGCTGCTTTAGTGTTTTAAGTACGGCTAGTTTAAAGGCTGAACCTACTGCTAAAGTTGTTCTACCGTTAAAATCAGCAATAATTTCAGAATCTTCTTTGACTAAAAAACTAACTTGACCAGGCAATTTTTCAAATTCGGCGATCGCATCTGATAAGCTACTAGTTTTAAAACTTGGTTGTAACCACAATCCTAATATCTGTCCCTGATTATTTAAGGTTATTTTAGTTGAGACTGAACCTTGACTAAAATCAACTATATAATCATTACCATCTTGGTCTATTTTTTGATAGCTACCTAACTGCTTTTTTATATCGTTAACTAGAAATTCAATTTGCGTTATTGGCACTTGCGTCAAAAAATATGGTGCAAACCATTCAGCTTTGACATCTTCGCTGGTAAATATTTTTTCTAAAACTGCTTCTGGAGTCATTGATTTAACCGAATTACTCACTTGAGCTAAGTATAGATTTATTATCGGTGTGGCTGATGCGTAATTAGGAAAAGTTAACGAATAAATAACAAATAATGTAATTGAAAATAATAATATTAATATTTGTTTGAAATACATAGGGAGTAAATTATAGATATGATATTAAAATTTTATATAGCGTTTATCAAGCAACTGAGGCACAGCTTGACCTCACCCCAATAAAGCTGTGCTTTATCTCCCCTCTCCTTAACAAGGAGAGGGGTTGGGGGTGAGGTTTTTCGGTATACCTTAATAGACTAGGAAACGCTATAAAGCATAATAACTATAACAATAAGAATGGTGCGTTAGACCGAAGTCATAACACACCCTACGTAATAAGTTCAAAGGTAAATTCACATCATAAATATTTACCCTTTGACGCAAAGAACCTGTTTCAAAGTAGCGACAACTTCGACTAAATCCGACTGGTTTTCCATTACTTGCTCAATAGGTTTATAAGCTCCGGGAATTTCATCTAAAATTCCTTCATCTTTACGACATTCTACTCCTTTGGTTTGCTCAATCAAATCGTCAAGCGTATAGGCTTTCTTTGCCTTAGTTCTTGACAGCAACCTACCAGCACCGTGCGAACAGCTGCAAAAACTTTCAACGTTACCTTTACCTTTTACAATATATGATTTTGCTCCCATCGAGCCGGGAATAATTCCGTAGTCTTCTTTTTGCGCTCTCACCGCTCCCTTACGAGTAACGTAGACATCCTCACCGAAATGTACTTCTTTTTCAGAATAGTTATGATGACAATTTACTACTAATAAAGGTTTAAATGCTTTTCCACCAGCTAAATGCTTTTCGATAATTTTTTTAAACCTTGACATCATCACATCTCGGTTAAAACGAGCGTATTCCTGTGCCCATTGTAAATCGCGCCAATAAGCTTCAAATTCTGGGGTTCCAGTAACAAAATGAGCTAAATCTTTGTCTGGCAAATTAGTATCAGCCATTTTAGCTAAATCCTTAGCCGTACTGATATGATACTGCGCCAATTTATTCCCGATATTACGAGAACCAGAATGTAGCATCAGCCAAACTTGATTTTCGGTATCTACACAAACCTCGATAAAGTGATTCCCTCCACCAAGGGAACCTAACTGTTTCATTGCTTTACTTTCTAAATCTTGCACTCCACTATGCAAGTCTTTAAAATCGCGCCAATTTTGCCAGTTGGTTACAGCTTTTTCTAAGTCTTTATTTTCATTAAAACCGGTAGGAATTGCGGCTTCAATATCAAGACGAATTTTCTTTAGTTTACCTTCTAATTTATCGCCTTTAAATGGGGTTTTTATGGCACCCATGCCGCAACCAATATCAACCCCGACAGCCGCCGGAATAATTGCTTCTTTTGTGGCAATTACAGAACCAACTAAAGCACCTTTTCCTAAATGTACGTCGGGCATCAAAGCCACATGTTTAAATACAAAAGGTAGCGATGCCACATTCTTAGCCATCTGGGTTTCATTTTCTTTTAATTCGTGATTAGCCCAGGATAGTACGGGAGATTCTGTTGATAGTTCTAACTTCTTATAAGGCATAATTAGATTTTAGATTTTAGATTTTGGATTTTGGATTTTGGATTTTAATAACGAATGCTTTTCTCGTTTTTCGTAAGCTTGGTTAATATCACTTTGCATAATCGATAGCATAATCAATCAATTTATAAATATTTTATATAGCGGTTTTCAGTTGGATGAAATACACCAAACGACTCCCCTTCCCCTCTCCCTTAACAAGGAGAGGGGTGTCCGGAGGACGGGGTGAGGTTTTACGTGTATTGCAAACCGAAAACTGCTATATTCGTAGCCGCAAGTGCTTTATTTAATCTATGTTCTTGGTTCGTAGTTGAGCTTTAGCCCCACATCATTAGGAGGAATAAAGCCCAGCCACTAAACTTGATTTATCTATGTATTATGATTGTAGTACAAATAATGATAATGTCAATCTTGATTCTGTAAGAATAAAAAAAATCACAGGATTGACAAAAATATATTAAAATTTTCTACAGGAAATACTTTTATATCTAACTAATAAGGGAATCTGAGAAGCACTAATTTTTCATAACCCTACTCCCTAAACCCTACTCCCTATAAAGGAATTACACAGATGGCAGTTCGTGAAGATACAATTTGGGAACGTTTTTTATCTCCCGTAGCTGGTCTGTTGATTAATGAGGAAGAACTCAAACGTTATTCTCAAAGTGTGGATTGGGAAGCAGAAAGCAACCGCTTCCGACGAGATGATATTGTGATTCCTGAGTACTACAGTTCGCAAAATTTTCACGGAGTAGAAAAAGGATATTTGAACCCCAGTGCTGCGGTAACTTACGATGCGGTTACTCAGTATCTTTTACCACCCAATGAAACTTGGGTTCGTCAAGCTTTAATTGATAGGGTAAAGGTAAAACCTAGACGTATTCTTGATTTGGGCTGCGGTACGGGTTCGACAACGATTATATTGAAGCAAGCTTTTCCAAATGCAGAAGTGATTGGGTTGGATTTATCTCCTTATATGTTGCTCAGAAGTTTCCACAAGTCGGAGAGCGCAATATTAAGCATAAAATGGCAGCAAGGAGATGCTGAAAATACAGCTTTTGCTGATACTTCGTTTGATTTAGTTACAGCTTCTTTGTTGTTTCATGAAACACCGAGTAGCGTTACACAGAATATTTTGCATGAGTGCTTTCGGTTATTGGTTCCTGGGGGACAAGTTTTAATCTTGGATGGTAATCAAAAGACTTTACGTCAATTGGAATGGTTGAACAATCTTTTCGAGGAACCTTACATTCACGAATATGCTGCTGATAGTACGGATGCGAAAATGGGTGCTGTCGGATTTGCAATGGTACGAACTGAAGATGTATGGTTTACTAGTCAGGTGACTAGTGGTATCAAGCCGATGACCGTGCAAGATACACCTAATCAGAATATTAGACGGTATACTCCTGATTCTAATAGTACATTAGAAGATGGCTTTGGTTTTCCGTCCCCAGCGTAGCGATATAGCATGATAAAGGCAGTTATATTTGATTTTAATGGCGTTATTATTAACGATGAGCCAATTCATCAGCAATTGATAGAAGAAATTTTGCTCGAAGAAAATCTGGTTCTCAAACCAGGTGAGTATCAGCAGAAATGTTTGGGACGTAGCGACAGAGGTTGTTTGCGAGATTTATTAGCCAGTCGCGGAAGAGTTGTTGATGAAAATTATTTAACTAAATTACAACAAAAAAAAGCTCAAAACTACGTTGAGCATATAGAAAATTTAGAAGAATTGCCTTTATATTCTGGTTTAGATGATTTTATATTTAAAATACGTTCAAGCAATTTAAAATTAGCAATAGCTAGCGGTGCTATTCGTAAAGAAATTGATTTAGTTTTGGAACGAGCAAAGTTAGCTGAATATTTTAAAATTATAGTTGCAGCGGATGACATTACTACCAGTAAACCAAAACCAGACGGTTATCTGCTTGCTGTCGAACTTCTGAGTCAAGAATATCCAGAATTAAATCTGCAACCAAGCGAATGTTTAGCTATTGAAGATACATTAGCAGGTATTCAAGCAGCAAAAGCAGCACAAATGAAAGTTGTAGGAGTTGCTAATACCTACCCATTTCATATGCTACAACGTCAATCTAATTGGACTGTAGATTATTTAAATGAATTAGAATTAGACCGAATACAGGAATTTTATTCTTCAACTTCAGATGAATCAGATGATGATTGGAAGTAGGGATAAAAGTAGTAATCTCTAATTCTGAATTAGAGGGGGTAGAGTGGGTAGAGTGGGAAGAAAGGGTAGAAAATGAAACATGAGCACAAGGAGAATTCTAACCTTTGACCTTTTTATTTACGACCAAGATTTCACCCAAACTATTGATTTCTACAGAACTATCGGGAAAATCACTTTTATTCAAATAACGCAAAAGTCCCACAGTCCGAAAACTCTGGTCAATGTAGGGAATTGCTTGTTTATTCAAACGAACGGGAATAATCTTACCTGAAAGAAAATCTCCTTGACTGTTCAATTTGACATCCAGAATCATTGAATAACTCTTAAAGGATGTAGTTGAGAAGACTTTATATCCCAGAAAATTACCCAAAGAATAAGCAATAAGTTTTCCTTGATAAACTTCTATTGCTCTTGGAACATGAGGTCCATGTCCGATTACTAAATCTGCTCCAGCATTAATCATTGTCCGAGCAAATTGAACGGAATTACCTCTGTTTTCTCCATAGAAAAACTCTGTCTGATTCCTTACATGGAGAGCATTATTTCCCTCTGCTCCAACATGCATCGATATAACGACGATTCTGGCTTTCTTACGAGCAATGTCTACTAGTGCTTTGGCTTTATCTATATCCTGGACGGTATTACAGTATTCGTAAAAACAAAACCCGATGACAGCGACAGGAACATTTTCGACATCTAAATAGAGAATTTGATTCTTTTTACCTACTGGTTTCATACCAGCATTGACAATATTGTTAATAGTGTCTTGAAATCCGATTTTACCGAAGTCCATTGCATGGTTATTAGACACACTCAATACATCAAAACCAACTTCTGCAAAAAGCTTGGCATATTGAGTCGGAGAACGAAAAGCAAACACTTGTCCCCGACTGATATCTTTTAGACTATTGGGATGATTAGTTATCGTACTTTCAAAATTACCAAATAACAAATCGCTTCCTTTGAGCTTTTCTCTAACTGAAGAGGGAAAAAGTTGATTAGGATTACCTGGTAGACTATTACTAGGAAAGTTAGTACCCGGAACCATATCCCCAACAGCTTTTATCCTAATTGAATCTGGTAAAGTTTCAATTGGACTTGGAAGTGAGACTTGTTTAGGTGGTGCTGTCGGTTGACGAAAAGGAATGAATAAAGATTGCGACCAAACAGCAGAAAAAGCAACTAAGCCGACACCGAAACTCAGTAGTACTTTATATTTCATGGGAATTTCTTCGATTAAAGGTTCATCTGAGCTTTATCGGTACCTTGGAGAATTAATTATTTATAATTAGTTAAAAATAGGAAATCGCCAATTTGTATAGTGATTTTTACTTTAAGAAAATTGGACTTAAACCTCTGCTTATTAAGGAAAGATATAAGACTCAACTAAAAACCGGAAACCTATATATATAAAACCAGCTTTGTACCTAATATTTAAATATATTTATATACAAATTTAGACTTAAATTCAGCATAATAAATTATTCGCATGCTTTATTGTTTTGACTATCAAATTAGACTATTTTTTTTGTAATCAGGGGTAATGTTCCTGACTTATATGTAAGATAAAAATATTCATTTATGGAGCGAAAAAATATATTCAATTTTTTTAGCTTTTAGTTAAAACCGACACTCATTTATTTCTCAGCTAATTAATCTAGCTTATGGGATTACTATAAATACAGCATATTTCATCTTTGTGAGGCACATTTGGGCAGACAGAGATGTCTACCCGACAAGAGTTTTATGATTTATATTTGTAACTTATTTACCTGCAAGATGCCCTATAAATACTGCAATGATAATTTTAACTTTTATCTTCTTGATGCACTTGGGTTCCAGTTAAATATTCAATCCTGCTATTAACATTTTATTATTCGGTTATCTAAGAAAATATAATAAAAAAGTAAGGCAAAATTAAATTTAGTTTAATTATTACAATTTTTTGTTATGTTACAGCTATATAAACAGTTTGAGATAAAATAATATTTTGAAATTTACAGAGAAAATAAGTATTAAAATTGGCGCTTAAAAAATATTTCAGCGCCAACTTTCTATAAAATTTAAAATCGAAAATTCTGACTAAATATAGCAGTTTCTAATTCGATATAATACACCCTTATCGTTGGTAAGGCATTGGGGTGAGGTCTATCAAAATGTATTGCACTCAACCAAAAAGCGCTATATTCTAACTAACAGTTTGTAAACTTTGAGATTTTGCAACTCGCTTCCCATTAACGACCATTTCAATCGGACGATTTGGTCCGGTTACAACACCCCGACGTTTTGGTTTTACTTCACTATGAGTAACTAAATTCAAATCCAACTCAGAAAGAATTTTTGCTAATATCAACTTCATCTCAAATTGAGCTAAAGCTAATCCAATACAGCGTCTCGAACCACCACCAAAAGGCATAAATTCATAGGGAGAAAACTGTCTTTCTAAAAAGCGTTCCGGTCTAAATTTCTCCGGTTCGGGATATAAATCCTCTTTTCGATGTAGGTTATAAATTGAACCCATTACTCCAACTCCAGGTTCAAGTTCGTATCCGCACAGTGAAACTGGACTTTGTATTCCTCGACGAAATGTTAACATTGCCACTGGATAAATCCGTAAAGTTTCGCAGTAAACAGCGTTTAAATATGGCAATTTTAAGATGGCATTACTATCATGATTCTCGCCCAAGCTGTCAAGTTCTGCTAACAGCTTTTGTTTAACTTCTGGTATTTTATGTATCCAGTATAGTGCCCAAGTTAAAGCAGTAGCAGTAGTTTCATGACCCGCAAATAACAGCGTCATCAACTCATCACGTAGTTCTTCATCGGTCATAGCTTCACCTTTTTCATCTCTAGAAGCCATTAACATGCTCATGATATCAGTACGCGAATCATCAGGATTTTCTCGACGTTCGTCTATTTCTTGATATAGAAGTTTATCCGCTTGCTCCCGGTGATATACAAAACGTTTCCAAGGAGTTAGAGAACCCATATCCCGCTGTAACTTGGGGAAAAATAGCATCATCCCACCTAAAGGAGAACCCCCAACTTCCAAAAAATCTTTGATATGGTTCTCTATATCTTCAGCACGTTTTCCTTTATAAAGTCCAAATACGGCTTGCATAATTACTCTCAAAGTAATTTTCTGCATTGCTTCACGCACGTTAAAAGGTTTGAAAATTTCCCAATCAGTGATAATTTCTTCAGTAACACCATTAATAGTTTCTCCATAAGTCCGCATTCTATCACCGTGAAAAGGTGGCATTAACAATTGACGTTGACGACGATGCTTTTCACCACTAATAGTAATTACAGAATTACTTCCTACAACGGGTTCGATAACTTTATTAGCATCCCCAGTAGCGATAAATTCTTTATCATTTAACAACTTCTGTAACGCTTCAGGATTGATGATGATAACGATAGAGATATATGTCAGGTGTAGCGTAAAAATATCCCCATAACGTTTGGTACATTCTTCCAAAAATGACATAGGAAAAAATATAAATCGAACCAGTTGAATTAACTTTGGACTTTTAGGACCATTTGGTAATTTCACAAGCTTTAACCAAGTAATGTTTGAACTACAATCATCATTTCAATAATCTTATACAAGTTTTAAATATTAAACAAAATGGTTTATTTGTATGAAGGGAGGAGTGAGTAAGCAATAGGGAATAGAAAATACGATTGATTATCCTTGTTCGTTTATAGAAGCTCGTTATAAATATATAGCAAATATTTGATTTTTTTAACAATGCATTAAATCTTACCCTATATACCGAAAAACCAATAAAATTAACTTTCATAATCCAATATCTTGCTAAATTACACAAGGTAACTTAAGAAAGTTAAGGTCTAATTTAAGAGTAAATTTTAAAAATTTATCAATATAGGGTTATGTAATTAGATGATGGAATTAATAAAGGTAGATATCTGTGATCATTAAACCTTTTACCTTCGTGTAGACCTATATCTAAAAAAATGGCGTTGCTGATTAAAAGTATGAATAACCCACCCCAACCCCCCAATTCTGGGGGCTACGGTGTACACAGAAGTACTATCTATCTAAGTTTGGGTGTACCTAGTCACCATTATCCCCCAAGTCTGGGGGACTTTGAAAATTCTTTTTCCCCCAATATTGGGGGTTAGGGGGCTTTTAGGTGAGGATGTGACTGAATTCGAGACTTGTGTACACGGTAGAATTCTGGGGGAGAGAAATAATTTAAAGTCCCCCATTACCCCCAAGCTTGGGGTCACGGGGGCAGGGGATTTAGGGGGCTAGTAAATTTGATAAAAATAAATTCATACTTCAATTCAAATTCAGCAACACCAAAAATATGACCCATCAAGAATTTAAAATCTAGATAGGTCTGCGAATAAAACGCGAAAATTTGTTATTTGTGCTTTTCAGCTTCAGAAATTAATCAAAACTAATCTTCAAAATAAGGAGCTATTTCTATATCAATTTTCTCTTCGTCTGGTAACCAGTAACTCGCGTTAAATTCTCGACCATTACTAACTCTACCGGGTAAAGTAAACATTTGGATATCCGAACGGTTGGTTTGGACACCGAAATTAACTAAGGTTAATAAACTATCAAGAGTTAAATTGGTATCAATATTCTCTTTAATTGCACCGAAAATAATTGGTGAACGCGCTAATGTTGCTGGATTTAAAGCTTGCTCAATCAATGCTTGCATAACTAATTGTTGTCGTTCGATACGTCCAATATCTCCTCGACCGTCGTTACGAAATCTAAGTAATTGCAATGCTTTATCACCGTCGAGATGTTGTTCTCCGGCTTTCAAATTAATATATAAATGTTGTGAGTCATCTTGGTATTTTAAGTCTTTGGGAACGTTAACCGTCACACCTCCCAAAGCATCGATGAGTTTACCAACCCCTAAAACGTTAATTCTAACAAAGCCATGTATATCTATATTTCCTAATAGATTGCTAACACTTTTAGCACTTAAATAAGCTCCACCTAAACGATTAGCTGAATTAATTTTTCTCAAACCATACCCTTCTATTTCCGCGCGGGTATCCCTGGGAATAGAGAGCATGTTTATTTTATTACTTATTGGGTCAAATCTAATTAATAACATAACATCAGAAAGTCCATCAAAAGCATTTACTTGGGGTAAATATCCCAAATCTTTTGTGTCTTCCGATGCATTTTTAGTATCGGTCGGAAGTACGCTCATTCCCATTACCAAAATATTAACGGGACGATTTAGCTCTAAAAATTGCCCTTTACCAATCGCAGTGTCACCGAAAAAACCTGCTTCTTCTTGAGTGAGATTAGCTTGTTTAAATGGCTTGCTATTTAACAAAATACTAAATAAACCCCCAGCAACAGCCGATACAATGGCAAGTGTAACCATTTTTCCCCAGAATCCCCGCGAGCTTTTGGGTTGAGCATTTTTATTGCTAGCACTGTTTGTTTGGGGATTTTCCTTATGAATTAATTCTTTCAATTTGTCCATAAATGAAATAGGGGTGAGTAACTCAAATTTCCGCTTTTTAATAAATTACGGATTATTTAATCGCGCATTTCTTATAACTACAATTCGGTTACAGTTGATTGCGTAAAATATTACGGTAATGTTTCTAAATATGCATGAGTATAAATAGCTAAAATTGGCAATTGGGAATTGGTAGTTGGTAATTGCTAATAGATAATGGTTAATTGGTAATTTGTCAAAATTATGTAGTGTAGATATCAAACTATGTAAGTATGAAGAGATTTAAAACTATTTAATTTTTCAGTACATAATATACTAATAGTATTACTCAAAAATTCAGACTTTTTACTACACGAAAATAACAATTTGTGTAGGTTTAGATTTATAAAAAATGCTACTTTTCATTCTCTAATCCCTAATCCCTACTCCCTATTCTCTTGTTTTATTATTCTCATAGCATACAAAATACAGATAGCCAAACTATTTATATAATTCAAAATTCAAAACTGAGCATTTATCAAAATTTCTCCAGCAGCTTTCAAATTAGTTTCAAACCCATTTAACCCAAGTAATCTTCGTTGGGAAAATGCTCCATCTACTAGCAATAATAAATATTTTCCTAACTGTTCGGCATTGGAAACACCTGCATTTTTAGCAAGTCTAATTAAACGATTTTGCAATTCTTTTTTATGATTAATTGCTACTTGATGTCCGGGATAATCTAGCTGAGGAAATTCGCTGATAGTTATCAAAAACGGACAACCGTAACATTCTGGTTTTACTAATAATTCATCTATCCATTCTAACACTGACAATAACTGCTTGCTTCCATCGTCAGAATGCTTACTCACAGCAATATCAAAATATTCCCAAAAAAGCTGGTTACGTTCTTCCAAAAATGCTACAACCAAGTCGTCCTTTGATGGAAAATATTGGTCTATGCGACCATTTCAGTAAATGTGCTTCCTACCGCACAGCAGCAGCGTTTGGGAGGAAGACAATCTTAATTTAATTAACCTTATTAGTGTTCCTAATTAATGTTGGTAATAGTTAGAGATTTTAACTTGGGTTGCGGTCAAACTAAATATATTTATTTACCTAGTTATTTACCCAGTTATTTACCAAGCTATTACTAAGTGTCGCGACACGCTTGATTAACTTCCATCTTCAGGTATTTAAACAGAGAACCACATGCAACGCGAGTCCTTGCGGCTGCGCTACTCCATAGTTTGAAAGCAACATCTTCTAAAGTTTCTCCATCGACTTCGAGTAGAAGAGAAATTACGCTGATTCTACCGAAAGACCAGAATAAACCAGCTTCAATTAGGTAAGGTTCGTTGGTTTCCGAGTGTATCCGGAAATCGTACAAAGAGTAATCGCGACAACCTAAAGCGATATGAGCGCGTTTCGCAGCATCAGCCAGCTTCTCGAACAATTCCGGAGAGACATCAGCCGGACAAGCTCTTTCAGAAGCGGTGTTTCGATTTTGCAGTACGGTTCCGTCGGGTAGAGATTCGAGCTTATCCCCTGCGGTTCTGATAGGTTTCTCTTCTGACATGAAATATTCTATTGTAGACGGAACGCATAACTTACCATCGCGCTCTACAACTGCTACCCGTAGCTCTCTTCCAGGGATGTAATCCTCAATTAACAGAGTTTGGTCATATTCAAATCCAACTCGTAATGCTTCAGCGATTTCTTCTTCATTCCGTACTAAGGTTACTCCTAAAGAGTTGTCTTCTGAGTTGGGTTTGACGATAAAAGGAGGTTTCATTGTCAGGGTATCACCTTGGCGGAATTGTTGAGCTTTCGCAACTCTGACACCAGATGCTGATACGACGCTTCTTGACTGAGCTTTATTGGCTGCAAGAGCGGTACAGTGTGATGGAGAACCAACAACGGGTAGTCCAATAACATCCTCAAACAACGACCGGAAACTGGTCATACCCAGAAAGCAGAACATATGGGGAACTACTACATCAAGAGTTGGTAACTGAGAAATCATCTCTTGAAGTGACATTTTTTCTGATAATTCATTTAGAGATGCTCCTAACTGCCAAAACCCATCGGGATGTACAACAGCATAATGGCTCTTTACACCAGCTGGTTGTACGACTTCCTTTGCGTACATGATTGAAAGGTTGTAGTAGAACTTAGATACGCGAGAACCCGCGAGGTGTAATACTCGCAATTGGGATGTTGCAATCGAAGTTGATAACGAAGATGATGTTTGAGCTTGGCGCATATTTTGTGAGAACACATAACTTAACACTTAATACATTAATATCATGTTAGTGTCCCCGAAGTCCCCATTGTAGGGGGAACACTGTGTTTTATATCCAAATATTTTTGGTAATTTATGGCAAAAATATAGCTTGAATTACTTTTTTGGGCTTTTTTTACCGAAAATTAGCGTTGAAATAGTAAAGATAAGTTATTGAAAAATTGTTTTGCGAAGTGAAGGTTAAAAATTAAAGGTATGCGTAAAAAGTGTTAATTAAAACTTTGGTCGTAAAACTAAAGCTGGATTTAAATCAGTGATTATACTTATTTTTCCCTTAAAATATTAAATACTACTTTTTCGCCACAAATATTTGCTACAAATAAATATAAAAAATCGCCCGATTTACTACTTTGCCTCATCAATTTAAACAGCCAAGGTACTATTTTAAACTTAGTTTTCGGGTAAATTACTTAGGTTAATTTTCTTGTAAAGTTTCAATTAATTGTGTTTCACTAGATTGTCTTACTAATAATACAAAGTATAAAATATACTATGTAGTAAAGCATACATAGGAATTAATTTAGTATGAAACTGTTTACTTTATCAAGTTTATTTTTGCTTTTATTTCCACTAGCAGCCCAAGCAGATATGGTTGTCACAACCAAAAGCGGTAGACAATATACTATTCCGGTGAATGGTGATGATGTTCAAAGTATCAGATTTACCGATTCTGGAACTAATGGACAACAATCTGGTTCATCCTGGATAGGAGAATGGGAGACTTCTGAAGGGAATGTGAAGTTCAGCCAAAATGGTAACACTGTCTCTGGCTCTTATACCCGAGATAATGGAAGAATTTCGGGTCAAGTTTCTGGTAATACGCTCAATGGTATCTGGGCTCAAAGCAGCTCTGCGAGAAAATGCACAGTCAAGAAGTTAAATACTTTTTATTGGGGACGAATTTCTTTTACTCAGCAAGCTGGGGGTCAAAAATTCCTAGGTAAGTGGGGTTACTGTGGTGATAAGCCAACTAGCAATTGGACTGGTTTTAAATAAGATGAAGTCTGGCTGAATATGCTAGGAAGGGAAATAAACAAAAGTATTTTCATTCTTTTTTATGAAGTAAAAATGTAATAACTTATTTTTCCTTTTCTCTAATTAGAGAAGAGGATTTTTTGGTTCTTCAACACGTAGTATGCTAAAAATTATAAAAACCTTGAAACTCTTACACGGTAATATTATGTCCGCGCTGTTGCAGTTCCCATCCTAAAGGTCATACAGTATTTGAATATCCGGTTGCTCATAGGCAGATGATTCTGATATTAGCGATTGATTTTGGATTGTAGCTACATTATCCATAGTTAAGTTCTAATTAATGCATGATATCAGCTGTTATATTGTTCGTTTCTTCCAGCAAAGAATAACAAAGTAAAGAAAATTGATAAAGTTATAAAATGAAAAATTATCATGCTCCAGAGTAACTGTCTCTGTTCGAGATTAAATGCGAACCATTGAGGGAAACCAAGATATAAAATCAATTGAGAAATCGCACTTAAAAAGAAACTAATTATTCCCCAGCGAGTTTTTAACCATAAACCAATAAAAGTAAAAGTACCTAAAATCCCATAAGAAATATCACCAATTTGCCAACTTAAAGGTGATTCTTTAAAGGGTATTTCCCCAAATCCTAATAAATTGGCATAATGTACGGTTGCACCATAAAAATAAAATAGTGCGAGGATTTTCAGATAAATTCCCATACTCGGCTTATATCGAGATTCAAAAATTGAAGTTATTGACATGATTACTTGTATTGATAAAATTGATAAATAAGTTTTGATTTCCTGTTGCATAAAAATGGTTTCAGTGACACCAGGAGTACAACTTTTTACTTTTATGGGAAACTTGAAATATTTTCTATAGTAATACTAATTGAAATATAAAAAAATACTTAGAGGATATTTTAAAAGTATGAATAACCCCCCAATTCTAGGAGAGAAATATAATTTAAAGTCCCCCGTGACTCAAAGCTTGGTGGTCACGGAGGTTAGGAAAAGCCAATCTAATGAATCTTTTCCGGAGATGTCTATTTAATTCAAGCAATTTTAGCTTTATTTTGAACTTGATTCGATTTAATAATAGCCTTGAGCATTTTATCACTCGCCATTCTTGCACCTGATAAATTTCTCGCTGTCGGTCCAATTTTTAAAGCTGCTAATCCACCCATAATAAATAGCGAACAACCGCGCCACTGTAGGTTATCATCTAACACAGGTAAACCATTGATTACAGGTATTGGATATGCTTGTAAAACTTCCTTCAATAAAGGTTCGGAATTAACATCAAAACGAGTTCCGGTAGATAACCAAATGCGATGAAATCTTCCTTGTGTTCCATCGGTAAATTTCACTGACCATTGATTATCCATCCACTCAGCTTCAGTAACTTGCGTGTTTTCCTGAATTCTCAACTTACCATTATGCGCTTGTCGTCTTAATTGCGTTACTATTGCAGGGGTCATAGAACCACCATTTCGCGCTTGTTGAATCATTTCAAAGCGCTTTTCAAAATCTGGTTCTGCAAAAAATCCTTTGAGATATTTTGGTCCCAACCAACCAGCATCCGCATCAAATATTTTTTCCTGCAACTGTCTTCGCATCGATATCTGCACAAACGCACCCCGAGACATTGCACCTACCGCTAAATGTCCGCTTGTTAACCCTCCACCAATAATTAATACTTTTTCACCAGTTAAATATAGTTTACGTAAATCTACTGCATGAGAATGACAAAGTTTATCTTCTGGATAATTTTGGTTAACTTGAGTTACCCAATTAGGTATTCGTAGTTGACTGCTACCAGTTGCCAATACTATCCGACGAGCTAAAACTGATTTCTCAGAAGTCAACCACAAACGAAATTGAGAACCAAAAGGATTATTTAACGGTTGAATTCGAGCTATCTTTTCACCTAGAACTATATCGTCTAAATCCCAACTACGAATTACATCCCGACAAAAATCATTAAATAACCGAGTTCCCGGTAAATCATAAGGAGGGAAAAACTCATTCGAGCGAGACTCTGCAAACTTACGTAATCCAAAAGGATTAGGGTCTGGATGGTGAACCGCTGGAGAGCGTAAATGCGGTATTTCTAACGCTGCAAATTGATGCTCCCACTGATTCATCCATTTTCCACTTGGGTCAAACACTGCAATTTTTGAACGGATTTTCTGACGTTTTTGCAACAAATGAGTAACTAAAGTCAGAGCGTGAGGTCCAGCACCGATAATTGCTAAATCTACTTTTCTCAAAAGGTGCGGTGGATTACTTTCCATACAATTAAATTATAATGATAACCGTTCTCATAATAGCATCAGATTTATGCAAATAATAATGGGTAATAGGTAATGGGTAATAGGTAATGGGTAATAGGTAATGGGTAATAGGTAATGGGTAACTGATAACTGTTCACTGATTAAGCTGATTTTTCTTGCCGATTTAAAAATAAAATATTATTGCCATAAGCACGTTGTAAGTTTTCAGTTGTAACAACTTCTTTCATTGAACCGTTAGCAATAATATGCTTATTTAATAATAATAAAGAGTCACATTGAGCTAAGGTTTCACCCAAGTCATGTGTAATTAAAATTAATATCTTGTCATCCCTTTTTAATTCATTAAAAACATCAAACATTATATCTTCAGTCGTTTTATCAATCCCCACAAACGGTTCATCAAAAAATAATAAATCAGCTTGCTGTGCCAATGCTCTAGCTAAAAATACTCGCTGCTGCTGTCCTCCAGATAACTCACCAATTTGACGGGAACGAAATTCCCACATCCCCACTCTCTGCAATGCAGATTTAACTATTTCTTTAGACTTCCGACTTGCTGTGCGAAACCAACCCGTACTCACGGTACGAGCCATCATTACCACATTCAGCACCGTAATCGGATAATCCCAGTCTACTTGGGTTCTTTGAGGTACGTAAGCAATAGAACGTAATTTCTTTTTTATAGGATAGTTACAAAATTTAATAGTGCCACTCGAAACTGGAGTTAAACCCAGTATCGCTTTGACCAAAGTGCTTTTCCCAGCGCCATTTGGACCGATTACACCAATAATGTGTCCGGGAAGAGCGCGAAAACTCACATCTTCAACAGCCACTATACCCCGATAATCTACGTCCAAATGCTCTACTTCTAGCACTGATTTCTCCTGTATGATAAAGATAATTATTTATGTGACAAATCTACTTCCCTTCTCAGAGTAGCTACTGTATGATAACGATTATCATTCTACTGCACTATTCCTAATAAGTAATGTTTAGAAAATTACCTCTAAGCGCGATTACAGCATTAACATTAGCTCTTGGCTTAATTAGCTGTAGCGGTAACGAGCAAGTTAATTCTAATTCTGGTACAGGAGAAGATTCTGGCGCAAAGACTACCAGTAATGTAAGCGAAGAGCGTCCTTTGGTTGTTGCGACTACAAGCATCATCTGCGACCTTACAAAGCAAGTAGCGGCTCAAACAGTTGACTTGAAGTGTTTAGTAGATGCAGGTCAAGACCCCCACACATACCAGCCGAAACCGGATGACCGCAAAGCTATCGAGCAGGCTGATTTAGTTTTGTACGGTGGTTATGATTTTGAACCCGCTATTATCAAATTAGTTCAAGCAAGCAGTAATGAAGCTCCGAAAGTAGCGATTCATGAAGTTGCTGTCCCTAAGCCAATTATCGGGGAAAAGCACGACCATTCTCATGGTGAGCATAAGGAAGAAAAACACGACGACCACGACCACGACCACGACCACGAGAAAGAAGAGAAACACTCAGAAGAAAAAGCACCAGACCCCCACGTATGGCACGATGCTCAAAATGGCGTACAAATGGTGGAAGCTATTCGTAGTAATTTAGAGAAAGTTGCTCCAGATAATGCCCAATTGTATGCAACTAATGCTGAAAAAGTAACTGGTGAAATTAAAGAAATAGATAGCTGGATTAAAAAGAATGTAGCCACGATTCCTGAAAACCAGCGTAAATTAGTTACCACCCACGATGCTTTGAGCTACTATACCCAGGCGTATAATATTAATTACGAAGGTGCTATAGAAGCTTTGAGTACTGAAGCAGAACCATCAGCAGCAAGAATCGCTGAATTATCTAAAGAAATCAAGCAAGAGAACGTCCCGACAATATTTGCTGAAAGTATCCATAGTCCAAAATTAATCGAAACACTTGGAAAAGAAGCCAACGTAAAAGTTTCTGAGGAAAAACTATATGCGGATGGCTTAGGGGAAGAAGGTACTGATGCTGATAGTTATCAAGAAATGTTGATTGCTAATACTAAAGCTATCGTCGATGGTTTGGGAGGTCAATATACAGCTTTTGGTAAATAATAGCTAATAAATAGCTAATAGCTAATTTAAAGTAATTAATTATTAGTTTGACTCGCTTGCAAGTTTTGTAATGGATGTCAATCAATCAGAATCTCTATGAAAAAGCTGAGTTTATTAAGAATACATCAAGCTCAAAAGTTTGATTATTAATTAAGTTACTTGTAGCTAAATATAGAAATCTGGTTGATTCTTTTTTAGGTTTAGGATGTCAGACGGTTTGATTCGTAATTAATAGTTAATCAATATCAGGGGAAAAATAGCCGTTACTGATTAGATGATGTGGTAGATACTGTCAACTAATTTGATGGTGATGGTGCTTTATGAGCTGTATCTAGCTTTGGTACTCGCAACCCTATCTATTATCAAATGGATGGTTCCGGATTGGGAATTACCCAGGAACTTGGAAAGAACTTGTCACTAAGTTTGGGTTAATACTCCAGCGATTCTTATGGAGTTTAAGTAACATTAGGTTTGAGCGACAACTTGGTGTTAGGGGGTTGGGTTGGCTATACAAACACCCGTAACCTAGCCACCGCAGGAAATATTAGTAGTCGCGGTAATGCAGATATCTGGAACTGGGCTGTTACTTTAGGATTACCCGATTTGGGTAAAAAAGGTAATTTGGCTGGGGTGATATTTGGTATGACTCCCAAAGTTACAGATTCTAGTATTGCTGGTTTAGATGAAGACCAAGATACTTCTTATCACATCGAAGGATTTTATCAGTATAAAATTAACGACAATATCAGGATTACTCCAGGAGTTATCTGGGTCACAGCACCCGGTAACGATAGTAACAATGATGATGCGGTAGTTGGCACTCTCAGGAATACCTTTACTTTCTAGGAATTAGTCCTATATTCTTAAGTTAGAAAGTAATGTATATTGCGGTGTTGTTTTAGATGCGATTGCATTTAGAATAACACCGCTTATTTCTTTGATTTTATGATTATCTAAAAACTTCACCCACTAGCAAGATATTCATCCTTCAGTTTACTAAGAGCCTGTTTATAAAATAAATTTGCCGTTGTGAGTGGAGTCAAACGGAAGGAGAAATATGGGGTTTGCGGCATTGTTTAGAGATTTTTCACAATACTGTCGCTACCTTTAGCACGAGAAATCAAGGTTTTTGCCGAATTTATAAACACCCTCCAAGAATATTTTAATAAGGGTAGATAAATTTTCTTGATAATTCGTTATAAAGTTACTTAATTTAGAGAAAAACCTACTATTTCTAAACAATATACAGGTTACTTTCGTTAGAGATATCTACTGCTTTTTACATCGCAAGCACTTACTCGCGACTCCATTACATTTCTCTCCATATTTAGGACATCCAGTAGCATAAGTCTCCCGTTCCGATACCTCTCGACAGTATTGACAAATGAAGTTGTAAATCCTGGTATGGATAACTCGGTCGTGTGCTTTGACATTATATTCCCGGACATGAATTTTTTTGCTTGGCATAGTTTTAATAAAAATGTTAGGTGTACAATGATAATGATAATCGCTTAAGGTTTGGCAAACATCAAAGTTTAAAAAAATAGGGACAAAATTTCTATGGTTACTACCATTAAAACTAAAATTGTCAAGCGAAACTAGAAAATACGAATAAATAAAGGAGATTTGGGGGTTTTTCGATTTTCATGAGTCAACAAATTTCTCTATTTGCGCGTTGGTTGACAAGTAAGAAATAAGCACAAATGCTAATGTAACATAAATACCAAAAAACTATGGTAATGATTATCATACTTTTTGTCAGCAATATTAGCTGTTGAGTGTTAAATGTGGTAATCTATGTTCAAATCTCAAATTAATAAGTCGGTTCTAATGGGAAGCAGCCATTAGAGGTAACGGGGAAAGTCCAGTGTAAATCTGGCGCTGTCCCGCAGCTGTAAGCAAGGAAAAATCGTCACCTTGTAAGTCAGAATGCCCGCCTACTGTAACAAAAAATATAATTATCTGCGAGGTACAGATGAAAGCACATACAATATTTGTTTGTACTACTTGTGCAAGCAAGTGGATAAACGGTAAGCGTGTCGGTGAAAGCGGTGGTGAAAAGCTACTTAAACGCTTGCAAGATGATTATCCTAATTGGGAATTAAACCAAGAATTTACTATTAAACCAGTCGAATGCATGAGTGCTTGCAATCGCTCTTGTGTAATTTCCTTCGCTTCACCTGGTAAAACTACGTATCTTTTCGGAGATATTTCTTCCGATTTAACTCCCGCAGAAGTTGAGGGTGTATTTAATTGTGCAGGTAAGTATTACGTGCATCCAGAAGGTTCCTTACCTTGGGCTGAACGTTCCCAACCGCTGAAGAAAGGGATTTTAGCGAGAATTCCAGCAGTAGAAGTTCCTGTAGAAAAGGAAAATATTGAATTGGAATTGTGTAATTAAGGATTTGAGAATTTAATTGCAGCAAAATCTTGTCCTAATTAAGTTGCAGTTGTGCTCCTGTTTGAACAACTGCACAAATCCGTTTGCAAATATTTCAATTTTAGAGAATTGAGTTAATTTCTAAAAAGTTTAAGCTTCAAAGTCTATTAGACATCTCCGGAAAAGATTCATTAGAGTTGCTTTCCCTAACCCCCCTACCCCCTTCCCTACAAGGATACTGCTGGTCATTCAGGGGTGAAACCCCTGAATAACGAAAAAATAAGGGTTTGAGGAGTGCGATCGCCAAAAAGCTAATAACCTAAAATCCCTATTAGTTCGTTGGAGTGAGGGGTCTGACCTACTATTAGCCAGCAGTATCCTACAAGGGAAGTGGAGTTTTTAAGTCTTTCTCCTTGCAGCTTTAGTGGTTACTCTACTCTGGAGGAGACGCTGGCGCGAACGAGAAAACGCGCTCGCCGCACTATGCCCTTTCAGGACATACTCCGTTAACGTGAACGCGTTCATGGAGAAAGGTCTTTTTTATTTCCCGCAGATGTCTATTTCCTAGGAAAAGGATTTAGAGAGAAATTTACCTGAATCAAAACCCATATCTGATATAGAACTCGCGCACCTTCATAAATTGGAAAAAATGAAAATTAAAACTGCGACTTTAGGTTATCCCCGCATTGGTAAAAACCGGGAAGTAAAGAAAGCGTTAGAAGCCTTTTGGGGTGGAAAAATAACATCAGAATCGCTTTTACAGACAGTTAAAGAAGTCGAAGAAGCTAACTGGAAAACGCAATTAGATACAGGTATCGATAAGATTGGAGTTGGTGATACTACACTTTATGACCACATCCTTGATTGGACATTTCGTTTCGGGTTAATTCCCGAAAGATTTCAGCAATTTTCTGGATTAGAACGTTATTTTGCAATGGCTAGGGGAAAAGAAGGAATACCCGCGTTGGAAATGACAAAATGGTTTGATACTAACTATCACTATTTAGTTCCGGAGATATCTAATAAATCATTAAAAGCAGATTGGAGTGATTTTGTTGAAAGAGTGAGTCGCGCTCAAAAAATCTTAGGTAAACGTGCGATTCCTATCGTTTTTGGTCCTTGTACATTGCTACGTTTGAGTAAGTTGGAGGTGGATATTGAGCGAGCTATTTCTGTTTTAACTCAGCTTTATATTAACCTGCTTACCGAATTGAAATCTCTTGGTATTTCTGAAGTACAAATTCACGAACCTGCGCTGGTGTTAGGTGATGCAAATAATTGGCGGGAATATTATCAAACTGTCTATAATTCCCTGTGTAATGTGGGAATACCGCTTAATTTAGTCACTTACTTTGATGACTTGGGTGAAACCTATAGTTGGGTAATGAATTTACCTATAAATACAATTAGTTTAGATTTGACTCGTGGAGGTAATTTAGAGTTAATCACAACCTATGGTTTTCCTAAAGATAAACGTTTGGGAGTGGGAATAGTAGATGCAAGAAATATTTGGCAAATTCGTCCGGAAGAAGTTATCTCTAAACTGGAAAATATCAAAAATATAGTTGGGGAATTTGAAGTGCAGCCTTCTGCTTCCTTACAATTTTTACCCTACGACGCAATGCGAGAAACGCAACTTCCTGAAGCTTTACGTAATGTTTTGAGTTTTGCCGAACAAAAACTACAAGAAGTAGTCTTTCTAGCTCAGAAAATTACTGTTTGTGATGCTAAATGTAACCACGAACCTTTAGTTAATTTGAATGGAAACAGTAGCCAAAATCAGTCAAAATTTGACGCCACAAAACTCACGGTTACTCGATACAAAAAAGACCAAAAAACAATTGAAACAGCCTGGGAGGAATTTCGCCGTTTTAGCCCGATAAATAAAAAAATTCAGCAACAACTCAAATCACTAACAACCGGCATATTTTGAGCGGTGCAAAAATAGTTCAAATAGATGAACCGGCTTTACGTGAAGGTTTACCATTGAAAACCGAACGTTGGAATGAATATCTATCTTGGGCAGTGGATTCATTTAAATTAAGTGCAGGAATCGCCAAACCCCAGACACAAATTCATACCCATATGTGCTACTCAGAGTTTGGCGATATTATCACCGATATCGAACGGTTAGATGCGGATGTATTGTCGATTGAAAATAGCCGTAGTAACAATGAAACGCTGTATGAATTGACAGATGGTGGCTACTCAAAACAGGTAGGCAATGGGGTTTATGACGTGCATAGCCCAGCTATTCCTACCACTGAACAAATGTTGTCACAATTGCGGACTGGAATTGCTAATTTACCCGTAAAACAAATTTGGGTAAATCCAGATTGCGGTTTGAAAACCCGGAGATGGGAAGAGGTAATTCCAGCTTTAAAGAATATGGTTTCAGCAGCTAAAAAACTGCGAGAGGAAGCCAATGTTATAAAAGCAGAATAATTAATTTTTACCAGTTGGTTATATAGCTGGGCAAGCCACTTATAAAATGGGACGCAATAATGTATTTTCTAATATCAATAAAGTATAGTTATCTCGCGTCCCTTTTTCGCTTATATAGAATATAATCAAAACCTTATTATGAAAAAAGTTGAAGTAGACATTCTCAAAAAAAACGTCACAACATTGACATAACCTTGACACAAACTCTCCGAGAAATAAAACGGTTTTTCTAGTAACAACTTTCAAAAAAAACAGGATTTATATATCGCCAAAAAACAAATAATGTGTTACACCTAATTAATTCAAGGAACAGTGCGGGAGAATGATTCTCGTCCATTGAATCTAGAATTGATTGATAATAGCAATCTCTGTATTTGTAGGATAAGTAAGTGAAAAAGTTACTCGCTAATTTACCAAGAAAACCTCTAGCCTTTATTTCTCTAGGTTCACTGTTAATGACTGGAAAAATATCCGTAGCTAATGAAACCGTTAAGAAAGTACAACCAGTAAAACGTCCCGATGCTAACACTACACCAGTTTCTGGAGAAAGCCAAAAGGCTTGTGTGAGACATGCAAAATTCGGTACATTTTTCTGTGCAAATGCGAACCAATTATCTCATTTAAAAAAAGGTAATCCACAAATTGATGCTGCCGATTTAAATAATGAGAAGGCGTTACTTTCTGTTACAGATGAAGAAAGTGATGCTGCTGTAGATATGTTTGGTTGCGATTGTGTTGCATCGATAAACTGCTTGCGTAAACTGCGAAATAGTCTACCGTAGAATTAATTTTACCGTTGTAATTTCCAAATTAACTAGAAATATAGGGTGTAATTAGCGCAAAGGTATAGGGTAAGTTGGTTTTTTATATTTTTGTTGTGCCCTATGCCTTTATTTATGAACATATTATTGTTCTTATTGTTCTCAAAACTTATTTTGACCTATCTTTTTGATGTACTCAGAACTAATCATCTGCTAATTTATCTTATTGAAATTATATGAATCGTCGCAACTTTCTGACTTTATTTAGTGTAAGCTTATTCGCAAGTTGTTCGCCTTTATTGTTCGCTGCTAGTTACGCGATTGAATCCAAACAAAAATCCAAAAAGAACTCATCAAAATCTAAAAGATGGATTTCTGTAGGAACTGTAGAAGATTTAGATAAAGCAGGTCAAATATTAAAAGAAGAATCCTCTTTAGGTGCAATTTTAGTAATTGGTACATCTAAAAGTAAGAACTTGATTGCTGTTAATCCAACTTGTAGTCATCTTGGTTGTAATGTGGATTGGGAAGCAGAAGAAAATATCTTTTTATGTCCTTGTCATGCTTCAGAATTCACTACAGATGGTAAAGTCCAAAATGGACCAGCAACGAAACCACTCTCAACTTATGAAGCCAGGATACTGTTAAATACAGTAATGGTAAGACCTGTTTGATGGTCATCGTAAATACAGTCTGATTCAAATATTGCGAAATATTTACGCAACAGCATCTACCAAACCATAATATTTCGTTTAATATTCAGATGACCCCAGACATTAACTCCCAAGATTGGCAACAAAATTTTATTTCTACCAACTTAATTGCAATTGGCTATAATGCTTGGCTTGGCTATTTGAATGGAGAGCGTGGTATTGTTATTTGCAGTACTAATTCACCTGATTTAGGTGTTTGTGGAGAAACATTTAAAGTGCCTCCAGGTTTCTCGCCAAAATCTTGCACCTTTTCTCAATGCTTGGTTATCAGCACCAGATACCATACTCTTACAAAGACACTTCATGAACGGTCATATTCTTGAAGCTGTAGATAACTATAATCCAGAAAAAGATGCTGTGTTTTTATGTTTAGTATGAAAGCCAAGTTGCTTTTTGTTCTTTAACTAATTTACCCACTACACCACCCCAATGTTTTCAATCTGTATGCAAACAATTAATGGAATTTTAATCAACTTTTATTATGTATAAATTAACAATATAGATTTTAAATAATAAAGATTAATTTTGAAATAAATTTCTATTATTTCAATATAGACGGGACTGTGCCAAATCGGGGAAAATTGTAAACTAAGGAATTAACCAAATCCTAAAACCCTGATTATATCAAGATTATATATAACTATTTTCTACTATTTTATAATTATCATTTTTCTAACTCTCAATTTACATTTCAAGAGTATTATCAATACTCTTTACCAGTTTCCATGCTTGTGATATTTTTATTAACTAATTTACTAGTATATATATGTATTTAATAATTACAATAAACTTATTTGTTTACTTTCCAACTTCTTTTTTCGTGAACATTTGTTACGATTTTATCGAAGAAGTAATGTGAGGAAAGATGCGAAGACTTAAAACACAAGTGCCAGTTTGGCTTTCTGGAGTAATAGTAACAATAACTACAATCACTGCTGGTATAAACTTGGAAAGCTTAAACCGAGCGGAGGCTACTGTTGTTTCACAGCTCCCAAAAACTAATCCTGCTAAGTCTATTCCTATCAACGTTCCGCAAATCAAGCCAAGATTTTGTCAAAATGATTTGGAGTCTGCCATTACATCTATCGTTAAAAATCCAAGTTTTAAGACTGCAAGGTGGGGAATTCTGATCAAACCTGTTAGGGAAGACAAGGTTCTTTATCAGTTCAACCCCAATCTTTCCTTAGTTCCGGCATCAAATACTAAACTATTGACAACAGCCGCAGCACTTAGAATTTATGGCGATCGCAATCCAGAAAAGCTTGCTTCCCTTCGTCCTTTGCTAAGTGCGGTGAATCGCTACAGCAACAACAGTAGAGCCAACTCTCTTTTGCGCCGTATTGGGGGGCAAAGAGCAGCAAGAAACGCCCTCTCTACTCTAGGTTTAGATAGCAGTGCTTACAAGCAGGCAGATGGTTCTGGATTATCTAGGAATAATCGCGCTAAACCATCAGCATTGGTATCCTTACTTCAGGGTATGTATGTTGGCAATCTCAATAAAGTCGATAGAAACCTTGAGAATGATTTATTTTACAACTCGTTAGCTATCGCTGGAGTAAATGGAACATTAAGAAATCGTTTTCGCAATACCCCACTCAAAGGCAAACTCCATGGCAAAACCGGGACTTTACGAGGAGTAAGAACCCTTTCAGGATACTTAGAAAATACAGATTATGGCACCATAGCATTTAGCGTTATGGTTAATCAAAGAGGGCAGTCAGGATGGCGATTGATTTCAGCTATAGATAAGATTTTGCTGCAAACGGCTCGGGTAAATCGCTGCGATTAGATATATCTAATTTTTTGTTGAATCGGCTACAAAATAAAGATTTAATTCCCATCTTTTATTTATTATCTCTATAAATTTGGGATGAATCTTAAATAATTCGTAATTCGTAATTACGTTTCGTAATGGGGATTTAAACCCCAACACTTTACATTCAACCCTCCAGGGATGGGGTTTAAAACCCCGATGAAGTTGATAAATAGTTTCATATGTTATCTATTGTTTTCGGATAATCACATAGCTATTCGGTAAGATTAAAAAACAAATATAATTATTGCAAATTATACAAGGTAGGAGTTGAATGTCTATGAGACAAATTTTGCTGCCAATATTTATTTTTGCAACTTTGAGCTTGCCAACAAAAATACTCGCTCATGGAACAAAAATTAGCTATGAAAACACTGAAGCAATTGTAATTAAGGCTACTTATAATACTGGTGAACCGATGGGGAAAGCGCAAATTTCGGTTTATACACCAGATAATCCATCCCAACCTTGGTTAACTGGAACAACCGATGAAAAAGGACGTTTTTTATTTCAACCAGACTCCACAACATCGGGAAATTGGGAAGTTAAAGTTCGTCATTTAGGACATGGGGGAGTTGTTAAAGTTCCTGTGACAACAGCACAACCAAAAAAAACACAACAAACACAGCCAACAGCTAGTCCAAATTCTTCTACTCCGGAACAAGTAGTCAGGGTTCCTGAGTCTGACATTCACGCAGAGCGTGTGTCTGCAATTGAATATACACCCGTACAACGAGGTTTAATGATAGCTTCAGTTATTTGGGGATGTGTGGGAACCGCTTTATTTTTCTTAAATCGCAAAAAAAATGCACATATCTGATGGACTTCTTCCAGCACCAGTAGTAATTGGTGGTTATGCTATTACTGGTTTTGCTACCTGGTATTCGTTGCGTCAAATCAACCGTCAATCTGAACCAACTCAAGGTATTCCTAAAGCTTCTTTACTCACAGCAGCATTTTTTGTTGCATCTTCAATTCACATTCCTTTTCCACCCACGAGTTTACATTTAATTCTCAATGGTTTGCTAGGTGTGGTATTAGGCTATTATGCATTTCCAGCAATTTTAATTGGTTTATTTTTTCAAGCGGTGATGTTGGGACATGGGGGAATTTCGACTTTAGGACTCAATGCATTAATTATCGGTATTCCTGCTTTATTAGTTCATCATTTATTCAGTTGGCGAAGTTTTATAGAAAGATATTTTAACAAAAGAGTTACGACAGGAATTTTTGCTTTTTTAGCAGGAGCATTAGGTGTTGCTCTCACGGTTATATTATTTTTTGGTCTGGTGGTTAGTACTCTTGGAATTGGAGAATATGCAGATAGCGAGAGTGCTGCAATTTTGGGATTAGTTATTAGTCATATTCCCTTGATGATATTGGAGGGAATTTTTACAACTTTTGTTGTGCTGTTTTTACAAAAAACTAAACCTCAGTTACTGGAAGATAATGGCTGATAAATTTGCTTTAGATAAATATGCCGATAAGGATTCTTTAATACACTCTTGGCATCCTAAGTGTAAAATTATTGGCATCAGCCTACTCATTTTTAGCTTTGCTTTTATCCAAGATATTACGTTAATTCCTGTGATGTTGGGAATAACATTTATCTTTTATTATATTAGTAAATTGCCATTAAGCTTTTTAGTTTCACGCTTGCGTTATCCGGGTTTGTTCTTATTGGGAATGATTATTTTGCTACCGTTTATGCGTGGTGAAAATATAATTTGGCAATGGAGCTTTCTCAAACTAAGACAGGAAGGAACTTTATTAGTTTTAGTAATTGTCTGTAGATTTTTGAGTATTTTTACAATGGGATTAGTGATGTTTGGAACCGCTCCATTCATGACCACAATTCAATCCATGAGACAATTAGGTTTGTCTAGAGTGATTGCGGATATGCTGATACTTTCCTATCGTTATATATATCAAATATTTGTTGATTTCTCTCAGATGCAGCAAGCCATGAAAGTGAGGGGATACACCACAAAAAAACAATCGAATCGTAAATATAATATATCTCTATTTCGACATATATCTGTTTTAGCTGCGGTGACTGCTTCTTTATTACTCCAAAGTTACGAACAGTCGGAGAGGGTGTACGCTGCAATGCGTTTACGAGGATATGGTGATTTAACAACAAGTATTGTTCAACCCAATACAATCGACGATAAGCAAACCAAAAATACTTTTGCGAGTCTTTTAGCTTTATTTGGTACAGCTGTAATTGCTGTCAGTTTATTTTTCTGGGAAGTAATTTAAGTCATAAAATAAGTAAGGATGCTAGTACTGAAAACCTGCCCTGGATTGAGGGGTGAAATTCGGGAGGGGTAGAGGGGGTAGATGAGGTAGAGGGGGGTAGAAAAAAATGAATTTTTTATACCCATCAGAACTAATGG
>JBCBHT010000047.1:0-32315 GCA_038525335.1 Cyanobacteria bacterium J06621_15
TTCCCTTTGAAATAGTTTTGTATTTACCGCTAACCAATGTCTGTTTTCAAACTTCAGTAGCGTTTTTTCTCTTATGTCCACACTTTAATGAACGCGAATATGGACTGACAAGACTATCTCCTCATTCTTTACTGGAAGTTCTCAAGTCTCTTTGCAAGCAGTATTCACCCGGATAATAGGAGTTAGAACAAAATATCTAGGGAACGATTAAACCAGATAATCCTCAACAAAAATAATTTTTTATCACACTCCGAAAGTGGCAATATTCAGTATAATTTCTGATAATTTTATGAGTTCGACAGTTATTTGATTCGATATTAGTAGTTAACACTGTCGGAAGTATTGCTGATAAGGCGACAAGATGGTGATGCTGTTAATACTAGTTTTTTAGAATTATCAGGACAATTAAATATCGTTATTAAAATTTCGATAATTTCTGCATCAAAGTATCCGGTTTGATGAGCATCAAATCTTATTTATTATGGATTATAAAAATTTACTTGTATCTCCTACAAACTCTCAACACAAGGCTTTTTCAGGAGTTCAATTTAGAGAATTTTAGTTTCAAACCGTAAATCATCAAAGCATTTAAACCAATCTACAATTTTTGAGAAAGGAAATTGTATAAAATTGACTGGTCGGCGAAGGAATTGAACTACCGCTACGCTTTCTCCAATTACTCCCGAAACGGGCTATCTATCAGCTAATTGAAATCTTATTTTGTAAAAGCCCGCTTCGGGAGCCGCTGCGCTAATTGGAGAATAGTTCAATTCTGAAATCTGAATAAGTAGTTTTTCAACGGTTGATTGTAATCTAAATTGAATTAATGCAACCGGACGGATATAAATTTCTATGAGATGACTATTTATTGATTTTACCGAAAACTGTTTCAAGGACGATATATCAAAACCTTCCTTTTAAAGCGATACCTTCGGTGAACGATAGCGCTTAACAATATTTAGGAGTTACAAAAATCAAGATTGAAAAAATTTGACTATCATCTGATATCTCTAAAAACTTTTTTCTCAATAAGAGGGATTATCAAGTTGATTTTTCTCTTCGGGTTAGAAACGAGGATGAAAATGTTGATTTTGATGATTTTGATTATATCTAAGTTTAAATACTGATTTTATAGAAAATTTTTAGTATTAATTTCTTTTTTGTCTTAACTCAACTCAACAGTTCTACATTTAAATACATCATTTCTAGGGTAGATTGTTGTAAAAAGTTATAAAACAGCTTCTTATTGCAACCAATGTCATTATTATTGAATAAATTCTCAATAATGCAACGGTTTTTCAACTGTGTAAAAAAGTTGTGTATTCGCTACGTGGTAAAAAATTCTGTATAATCTGTATGGACTGACTTTATGCTTTTTTAGATATTTATAGATAAACAAATAATTACAGTTGAATTATCTAAGCGATTTTATAAGTTAGTTTTTGGATAGGATATTTGATAAATCGGATTGATTTTTTATCGCTGCGGTAGAAAAATGTTCCACAATGCTGGAACATTTAGATTGAAGATTATTTGTTTTCGGTTTCGGATATTGAAATTTTCAAATTCGTTTTCAAGTTTGTATATCAAAATCTTCTGGGTCAATATCCCAGTTAATCCAAGTTATTGCAGTTCTAGCTGAATTTATATCGGGAGGAACTCTTAAAAAATGAATGAATCCGGTACTTGGACAGGTCATTTTGAGCAAATGCATTGATTCTGAATAATTTTGAGGATGTTCGGGGATAATTTCTGTGTAATTCTCGATTTTTAGTAAAGTGTATTCATTCCAGGAATCTAATTCAATCGCTCCGAGTTCTTTACAAATTTTGTCGTAGCCGATTGCTTGAATTAAAATTCTTCTGAGTTCGGCATTTTCTTCTGACAACAACCATCATCAGGGAAGATTTTGAAACTTTTTTAAAGTTGATATTTAAAGTATTCCCCTATCAGAATTTAAAATTTCAGTTATTCGTATTTATTGCTCCGGTTGTGTTAGATACCAAAATCGAATTTGATGATCCACACCTAACCGGTGAATGTAACTAGGATTTAAATCTGGTGTCGTAACCCAACTTACTATTTTTGGATAAACAAAAATAACCATCTTTATGAATCGGCGATCGCCATTAATCGAAATGGTGAAAACTTTTACTGTGTACTACATCTAGCTCCAGCAATTTTTTAGATTCGAGGGTGATTGAATTAGTTTGTAGGTTGGGTTTGACACCGAAATCAATATTGATTTTAACGAGGAGATTTATTTATGGTGTCGTAACCCAACATCAATATTGAAGAGGAATACAAATATCTCTTGGATTCGCAATTATGAAACATGTTGGGTTACGACTTAGATAAATTATTAAATCAAATCCTAAATTATAAAAGCGTCTAACCCAACCTACAATTCCTCTTTACTGGATAAAATTGAATTAGTAAATTATTTTTTCGCTGTAATTTTTACAAACAGAAATTATATAATCCCAGCATTTTTCTCAATAAAAGTACTTAATTAGGCTTTGGTGGGTTATTTTAAATACTTTTACTCTTAGTCATTTGTAGATTGGGTGTTACTCCAAAATCAATATTGATTACAACGAGAATTTTAAAAGATGGTGTCGTAACCCAACATCAATATTGAAGTAGGAATAAAAATATCTCTTTGATTCACAACTACTAAAAATGTTGGGTGACGACGCTAAATAAATTTTTAATTCAAACTCTAAATTGTAAAAGCGTCTAACCCAACCTACAATTCTTCTTTATTAATTGATTTTTGGATATTTTTCAAATTAATTCGTTATTAATCAAATAATTGGTGCGTTACGGCTTCCCTAAATTGTAATTTATTAATATAGATTATCTGTGCCGTAACACACCCTACAAAATATAAAAAAACCCCTCTCATTAATAAGGAGAGGAGAAAGAGTTAGTTTACTTAAACTTTGGTAATTTCTACTTCTTCAACTCCCTGCAATTGCTTTGTTTCAACCTTCTTTTTACCGGAATAATCTCGTAATAATCCCATTAATGCAGGAACTACGGTTGGTGTGAGAATTGTTGAAAATGCCAATCCTCCTGTTAATACAATTCCCAATCCTTGATATAGTTCGGCTCCTTTTCCGGGAATTACAGCGAGTGGTAACATTCCCAAGGCACTGGTTCCGGCTGACATGAATATTGGTCTTAATCTATCTTTTACTGCTAAATACAAGGATTTATCGTAGCTATGACCTTCTTGTTGAAGTTGTAATGACCTATCAACTAATAAAATTGCGTTGTTAACTACAACCCCGGTTAAGATTACGAATCCCAATCCGGTAATCATGTCTAAGGGAACTACTACACCGGGAATGGAATTAGCGAGGATTAAACTTAATAATGCTCCGGAGATTCCTAATGGTACTGTTGCCATGATTAACATGGGGAAGCTGAAGGAGCGATATAAAGCAACTAGTAACAGGTAGGTAATTATTAAAGATAAAACGAAACTTGAAGCTAATTGCATTAAAGTTTCTGATAGAACATCCGCTGAACCAGCTAGTTCTGCTCGGAATCCGGTTGGTAAGGTTTGACGTAAAGGTTCTAATATTTGATTTTCGGTTTGGTCGATTAATGCTCCTAATGGTGCTTCTCTTGCTACTCTTACTGTAAGTGTGATTGAGCGTTCCAAGTCTACATGATTAATTGCATCGGGACCAGTTGCTTCTACGACTTCCGCAACGTCGGAAAGTTGTACTTGTCTTCCTCTACCGATATTTAAAGGTAATTGTCGTAATTGTTCTGGGGTTTCAACGGATGTATCTTGTAATTCGACGGTGACATCAAGTTCTCGTTTACCGTCTGTAAATTCGGAAGCTCGTAAACCACCTAAAGCTGCTTCGACGATGGAACCGAGTTCTGATTCTGATAATCCGACTTCTGCTAATCTAACTCGGTTGGGGATAACTTGTAATTCTGGCGCTCCGGTGACAAAATTAGAACGGACATTTTGTACTCCTTCAAGTCCTCGCAATTGTTGCATTACCTGTTGTTGGAGTTGACTTAATTGTTCTAAATCTTGTCCGACGATATTTACTTCAAATTCTTTTCCTGGGTCGCGAAAAATAGAAACTCTTCGAGGAACTAAGAAACGATATCCGGGAAAGTTACCGCTTTGTTGACGGAATCTATCTACTATTTCATCGAGTTTGTTTCCCGTGGCTTCTTCCGACTTTACGAATGCAGCAATTGCTCTTAATCCGTTTCGGTGAACGTAAAGACTACGCATGATTTCGGGTTGTTCGCTGACGAAATCTCTAGCTCCTTGAGAAAGTTTGATTGCTTCGGGAATACTAGTTCCGGGAAATGGTTCTGCTAGCCATAATATTAAATTGCGATTTCCTTCGGGGAGGTAATCTGCTGGTGGAAGTAGTTGAACGCTGATAAATAATAATGTGATGGGAATTGCTAGTACTATTAAACGTCTGCCTTTTCTTCCCACTCCGATTGACCAACTTACCGTAGCTAAAAGGAATTTTTCAAATTTTCTTTGAAAGAACAGGAATATTGAAGATATTTTTGTAATTAAATTTTGTAAAAGATTATTAACCGCAGAGAGCGCAGAGGACGCAGAGGAATTATGATTACGAGAGGAATTTTTTGTTGGATTTGGAATAATTTCGTCGGAAGCAATTAATAAAGGGTCAATCGATTTTGGATTTTGGATTGTGGATTTTGGATTATTCCTTCTTTCTCCCCCTGCTCCCTGCTCCCTCTCTTGGAAATTTGCTCCACTTGGGGAAACCCCAAGACCGCAATTTCCGCTGCTCCCTGCTTCATTATCCCCCATTCCTTGAAGAATCCTTTGTGCTTCAGCTTGATTGAGGAATAATCCCGACAACATCGGAACTAAGGTTAATGCTGCAAATAATGAAAATAAAACCGAAGCAGATAATCCAATTCCGATATCGAAGAATAATTGTCCAGCTTCACCTTTGACTAAAACAATCGGAGCAAATACAGCTACAGTGGTTAAAGTAGAAGCCAACATCGCTCCACCAACTTCTTGAGTTCCTTCAATTGCTGCTTTGACTGGTGATTTACCCATTTGCATGTGAGTAAAGACATTTTCTAAAACCACGATGGCATTATCAACCACCATCCCCACAGCAAAAGCCAAACTCGCTAAACTGATTACATTTAAAGAACGTCCTAAAGCTGCAAAAACTATAAATACCGTAATTAAAGTTGTGGGAATCGTAATTGCAATTACAGCAACCGTTCTCAAAGAACCGAGGAATAATAATAAAATAAAAGCTGCCAAAACAGCACCCATCATCAAATTCCCTTGGACAAAAGAAATTGATTGATTAATATAGTCATTTTCATCGTAGGGAATATCAAAAGTAATTCCTTCCCCTTCCCTATCAAATCTTTCTTCCAAATCAATTAAAGCTTGACGAATACCCTTTGATATTTCCGGAACATTCGCATTTGGTTGACGAACAATTCCCACAGCTACAGCAGGTTCATTATCTCGAATCAAAGCTCTATCTTGAATCTTCCTTCCCATTTGTGCTGTAGCAACATCTCGTAAATAAACCGTTCCCGATTCATCCCGACGTAACACAAAATCTTCCAACTGCTTAACATCAGTCGAACGACTCACAGTTCTAACTCGATATTCCCGTCTTCCCAAAACCAAAGGACCACCACGAATATCTCTGTTATTACTCCGTAAAGCATTAACCACATCACCAATAGTTAAATTTCTATCCGCTAAAGCTTTAGGATTTACAATTACCTCAACTTCCCTTTCCCTACCACCAGAAATCAAAAATTGTCCCACACCTTGAACTTGTCGGAACCGAGGAACAATGACATCATCAACCAAATCCCGATAATGCTCGTCATTGGGAGTAAAACCTTCCTTAGCAACAAGAATCGTCCACATCATCGGACTGCTACTACCGGAAACAATTTCCACATCAGATTCACCAGCTTCCCGTGGTAATTCCTCCACCTGCTGAAGTTTATTTAAAACATCCACCAACCGTCTATCAATATCGGTATCCCAATTGAATTCCAAATTGATACTACTAACACCAGCAGCACTTCTACTAGTAACTTCTTGAATTCCTTGAACCTCCTCCAACCGTTCCTCAATCGGACGAGTAATTAATTCTTCAACCTCATTCGGACTAGCACCAGAATAACGAGTACTAATTGTAATTTCCGGTCTATCTCCTCCAGGTCGTAACTCCAAAGGTAAACTTAATAAAGATAAAACACCGAATAAAGCTAAAATACAGAATAAAACAAAAGTTCCATGTCGCCAACGGACGGCTGTTTTTATAAAATTCATAATGAGTAATTGGTAATGGGTAATTGGTAATTGGTAATAGAAAATTACTGATGATTACTTATTAATTAAAATAATCTCCTTAAATCACCAAAAAAATCTCTCTTCTAACCTCTTTCCTCTGCGTTCTCTGCGTCCTCTGCGGTTTTAAAAATTAAATAATCTTCGCTAATAAATCATTTTTTTTGAATCAGTCATCTTATGAAAATCAAAATAACTCGTATTTGTAACTCAACCTCAATATTGACAATTGCTAAAAATGTTGGGTTACGATGCTATGTAAATTTACAACTCAAAATTTGGAATTATAAAAGCATCTAACCCAACCTACAATTACAACTATCTATTTTTATTGTTCGCTCACCACAGGTTTTCTAAAATTAAACGTTAAAAATTCATCTTTATCCCGCAATAAAAACAAAGCAATTAATCCACCCAAAGCAGGAACAGCAGCCCAAAACAAAGTATTGGGAGTTTCATAAGGATTAAACAGCTGTTTATAAGTTGATAGCACCGAAAAAATATGCATTCCTAAAATTGCTCCATAAGTCCAGGTTTTAAATAAACCTATTAGAAATGCTAAGACAAGCAGAGTTTGAATTGTACCTGCAACATAGGAAAATATAGGAGATACTTCTAAAGAATAGAACTTAGAAAATATACCTTGAGTTGATTCTGGCTGAATTATTTTTCGTAAAGACCAAACCAGAAAAAACAATGCTGTAGAAATACGAATTAACGCTAAACTGATTTGAAGTTTTCTTTCGTCTGTCATGATTTTTCACCCTTTACTGATTTTAGATTTTAGATTTTAGATTTTGGATTTTGGATTTTTTGAAACGCAAAGGAACGCTGAGAAAAAATGAAGAAAGAGTTTTTAATAACATAATTTTACTCATTACTTCTTACTTCTTACTTCTTACTCATTACTTCTTACTTCTTACTTCCTACTTCTTACTTCTTACTCATTACTTCTTACTTTGATTTTCGCTCCATCTCTCAATCCATCTCCACCACGTAATACTATTTGCTGACCTGATTCTAATTCTTGACCAGAAATAGCAACTTGCTGTCCCATATCCGCAACCATTTCAACTTCCATCTGCTTAACACTACCGTCATTAACAGCAAATACCAACCATTTATCTTGTTTTCTAGTTAATGCATCGCGAGAAACAACAAACCCCTCGGTATTCGCTGCTAATTGTAAATTTCCAGAAATTGCCATTCCCGGTAATAAACCTTGTGGTGGATTATCTAATCTCACCCTTACCCTTTGTCTCCTCGAAGCTGAATCTGCTGAAGGTACAACCCCAGTAATTGTTGCATTTCCCTTCCATTGCGGTAAAGCACGAGCTGTTAATTCCACCTTAGTCCCAGCAGCTACTTGAGAACTCAATTGCTCCGGTAATTCCAAGAAAATATCTAACTTATCCCCAGCAACTAAAGTAATAATTTCACCACCGTTCTGTAAGTAGTCACCAGGACTAACCTGTCTTTGTAAAACAACACCACCAGAACTTGCTGTAATATTAGTCCTCTGGGATGCTAATTTCGCTTGATTTACCACTGACATTGCAGCTGCTACATTCGCTTTCTGTGCTTCAATTACTTCCCGAGTGGGACCCGCTTTTGCTTCCGCTAATTCTGCTTGTGCTTCTAATCTTTCTCCCCTAGCATTATCTACTGCTGCTCTTGCTTCTACCAACAATCTTTGAGCAATCGCTCCTTCCCTTACCAAACTCGTTCTTCTCTCCAAATTATCCACAGTTTCCGCTTCTCTAGCTCTCGCTGCTTTTACTGCTGCTTCCCTCTGAGCTATAATCTCCGGACGGGTTCCGACTTCTAATCTTGCTAATTCGCTTCTTTGCTGAGCAAGTCTAGCTTGTGCTTGAGACAATTCTAATTGTTGGTCAGCATTATCAAGAACTGCAATTGTCATTCCCGGTCTAACTCTATCCCCCGGTTGTACCAGCATTTGCTTGATTACACCACCGGTTCTCGCTCGGATTGTCGCTTGTTGTGGTGATTCTACCTGTCCCAACAATTGTACGTTTCTGGTGTTATTCCCCCTCGATATCGTGGTTACTTCTACAGCTCGTGCTGGACGTGGTTTAACAGAGGAAGCTGCTGCTGGTTTCTGTGCTTGTTGGCTGGGATTAAATATTCTAAAAAATGCTATTCCGTTGATTGCAATCGAGATTAATAGTAACAAGGGTAACCAAGGTTTCCGACTTGTTGTTTGTGGAGCGAATTCTTCAATTACAATCTCTTCATCTTTATCTTGCTCAAAACTCTGTTCTGAATTTTCTAAATTTTCTAAATTTTCTTTTAGTTCGGTTTCTGAAACTGAATTTCTTGGCTGCAATTGAGTCATGATTTTTTGGATAATGAATAATGATTAATTGTTAAGATTTGAAAAATAAATTCATACCAGTTGGTATGTTGAGAGATAAAAAATTTTCTGTTCTTTTTTATTGTCTCCTCACACAAACCGTTAATAAACCCACAAAATATTTATCCGGGTACACCAAGAATCCTTAATAATCCTGGTTTCAAATCAGTTTTAACAGACTCCAAATCATTTTTAACTCTACCTATGGTTAAGACTCCCTGCACGAATACATACATATATCTTGCAATGTCAATTGGATTTAAATCTTTATCTACTAAACCTTCACGTTGAGCATCCACAACTAGAGAAGTTAAATATTTACTCATCCGCTCGGTAATTTCCACAGAAATACTTCTGAGCTTATCTTCGCTAGTACTTTGACCTGTAGAAATAAACGGACAACCAAGGACTCGTCCGGTTTGAGCATGTTTTGCTGCTTGCATGGATATTATCAGTTCGCAGTAATAATCAACTCTTTCTAAAGGTGCATTTTGTGGAGAAAACACGCGGTCAAAACTATTCCTCACGTTTAACCAGCGTGCTTCTAATGCTGCTGCGGCTAAATCCGACTTTGATTTAAAGTAGTGGTAAAAAGCACCTTTAGTGACTCCCGCTTGCGTACAAATTTGCACAATCCCCACGCAATTGTAATTATTCTCCCAAATTAAATCCAAAGCAGTTTCTAACAGCTTTTGTTTGGTTTCTCGATTTTCTACAATAGTTGCCATGATTAAACAAAGTATATATGATTATCTATCATACATACCGGTAGGTATGTTGGCAACTAAATTTGGGAATTGGTAATTGGTGATTGGTGATTGGTAATGGGTAATTGGTAGTTGGTAATTGGTAATTGGTGATTGGTAATGGGTAATTGGTAGTTGGTAATTGGTAATTGGTGATTGGTAATTGGTAGTTGGTAGTTGGTAATAAAGTTATTTGTTTTCTGAGTAGCTACTTCCTACTTACTACTTCCTACTTCCTACTTCCTACTTACTACTTACTACTTACTACTCATTACTCGATAACAGGTTTTCGGGAACGTTTTCTGGTACTGTCCATTGGTATAGTGTATAGCTTCTACCGCTTTCATCTTTTACTTGTTCGACTCTCTCTGGTTTCCAATCACCCATGTCAAAAGCGTGTGAAACTATTCTAGTACCTGGTTTGAGTTCTTGTAATAATTTGGGTCTTAATTTCAAGTTGATTGCGGGTAATAAATACAGAGTTACTACCGTAGCGTCGCTGAAATTTGTTTTGAATAAATCTTGCTGTAAAAATTTTACTTTATCGCTGACACCAGCTTTTTTCGCGTTATCTTGGCTTTTTTGAACTAGTTCTGGATTAATTTCTACACCAGTGGCTTTTTGAGCATCATACTTTTTAACAGCAGCGATGGGAATCCGACCATCACCACTACCCAAATCGTAAACAATATCGTTCTTGGAAACTTTAGCCATTTCCAGCATTTTTTCCACAACTTCATTCGCTGTTGGTACATAAGGTACATCAGCACGTGGAGTTTCTGAGGTAATTACTGATGGTGTTTCAGCTTGTAAGATTTGTTTCTGTTCGGCTTGGACTTTCTCCTTGGTACAGCCAAGCATTCCTAAAATAGAAATACTCAAACTAATAATAATCAGAGTTTTTATACGTTCAAAAATCATGATTTTTTGTCCTTTTATCGAATTCATACCTATGTAAGAAAGTTAAGAGTATTGTTTGCTGACATTGGAAGTTCAATCAAAACCATAACTAGACCAACAAGCGAATCTGTTTTGTTATAAAGGGTGGTTGAGTAGGAGCAAAAATGAATGCAAAATTTCTCAATTTAATCCCGTTAGTAGCATCCTGTGATGAGAAAAAATGTGATACTAACTGCAATATTTCAGTCTTAGGACTGATGTAAATATTTTTCTTGTTTTTCTTGTTCCACAACCAGAGTTGATTCATTACTCTGTACCCTGAATTCAATTGTGTTTAAGCATCCCAGACAATTGTGACACAGAAATGACAATATGAAGAAAATGTAAAGTCAAGTTAGGAGTTAGGAGTTAGGAGTTAGGAATTAGGAGTTAGGAATTAAAAGTATAATTGTTCACTGTTCACTGATAACTGATAATGCTTTATTTCATCGCTTTATTACCACCGCAGGAAATTCAAGATTTTGCTACTGGAATTAAGCAGTATTTTGCTGATAATTACAATAGCAAACACGCTTTTAAATCACCACCTCATATTACTTTGCAGCCTCCTTTTGAATGGGATACGAGTAAAGTAATTGAATTAGAACAGTGTTTAGAAAAGTTTGTTATCAATAGAAGTTCAATTCCGATAATTCTTGACGGTTATAATGCTTTTGTTCCTCGGGTTATATATATTGATGTTGTTCAAGGTGCGGATTTAATGAATTTGCAATTTGAATTAATGTCTTATTTGGAAACTAATTTAGGAATAATTGACGAAATGGGAAAATCTCGCGGTTTTACTCCTCATATGACGGTCGCTTTTAAGGATTTGAGGAAAAGTAATTTTAAAGCTGCTTGGAAGGAGTTTGAAAATAAGGAATTACATTTTGAATTTACTGCTGCTAAGTTAACTCTTTTAAAGCATGAGAATAAAAAATGGAATATTATCACAGAATTTGATTTTGTAGTTTAATAAACGTTGAATAGTCAAAAGATGTAAAAGGGTTATGTCTCAAGATAGATGATATAAATAATATTATTCTCTAATACTTTAGTTAGAATTATGAATAATTTGATTGGTAATAATAAAAGTTTTTTCAACCTTAAGGATGATTTTTTTCAAAACTAGCCAATTTGTATAAAAAACACGTAGAAAAGGTGAATTAATAATTTTTATACTATTTATGCGTAATTCAGTTAAACGTTTATCAGGAGATAATCATGGAAAATAAGCAAGCTTACGAAGAGAAAGTAAAGGCTCAACTTGATAAACTGAACGCTCAACTTGACCAAATGAAAGCACAAGCGGCTGAAGCTAAGGCTGATGCAGCAATTGATTATAATAATACGATAGAAGATTTAACTAGTAAACGCGATGCTGCTCAAGCGAAGTTGGATGAAATCGGTAAAGCTTCTGAAGATGCTTGGGAAGATTTAAAAGCAGGTTTTGAAACTGCTTGGAACGATTTAGACAATGCTTTCAAGAATGCGGTCAGTAAATTCCAGTAATTATATTATTTTCTTCAACTCATTATTATAAATAATATAGAGACTGGCTATGTTCCACGTCTCTATTTTTTATAGCTTTAGATAATGTAGCGTTATTTAGAGGTTAAAGGTTAAAGGTTAAAGGTCAAAGGTCAAAGGTTTTAGTCTTGATTAGTGTTCTAATTTTATTTTGTAGCGGTGTAAAACAAAATAATGCTGAAAAGTTGGTTAATAAATTATTAGAATTAAATTATTAGAACCAAATTATTAGAATCGGTTTTATCTTGAAGGGAGTAGGGAAAATATACCTCATTTGTTTGCAAAGTGCTGTGTTTAATTAGCGGTGAATATTTGCTCGATGTTGGTATTTACGAAGCTTATTCTTTTAAAGTTATTTTATCTCGCGATAGTAAAGTTATTTTAAATTCACTTATAAGCTGGGAACTAATACGGTAAAAATTACTAACGTAGTAATTACTGATAAGAGCAATGTATATTTCCGGAAACTTCATGAGATGTATGTAGTTATGAAAGCGAATAGATGCATTCTCACAACACATTATGACTACTAGCTTTACTGTCCTTGAGGTCGGTGCTACGGGATTAAAGGTAACAAAATTACAGTCTGCTTTAAAACAACTAAATTTATATTTCGGGTTCGTTGATGGTATTTTTGGTACGAAAACAGAAGCAGCATTGATTAAATTTCAAAAATCTTACAATCATCTTCCGTTGAATGGAATTGTCGATGCAGAGACTATTTTACAACTGGATGAAGATGTTTGGTTGTCGGGGAAGGAAGTTTTACGGGAAGGTTGTACGGGTGAAGATATAAAAATACTTCAAGAGATATTTACTGTCTCTGATTTACATACTTTAACTATTGATGGATATTTTGGTAGAAAAACTAAGGAAGCGGTAATTTGGTTTCAAGAAAATTGGAGTTTGCAGGCTGATGGTATTGTTGGTCAAGAAACTTGGGCTGCTTTATATCGTTATCAAGTTCATGATGTTTCTGTAGAAGATAGAGTTAATCATTTTTTTGGTGGATTAGTTACAGAAACATTTGTCAAATTACCATTAAAAAATGGTGATGAGGGACGCGATGTTTTAATTTTACAAAAGTTTTTAAACCACGTTTGTGGAAGTACTCGCGGAATTTTAGAAGATGGGGATTTTGGACAAGCAACCGAACAAGCTGTAAAACATTTTCAGCAGCGTAATGATTTAGTTATAGATGGGTTTGTAGGAATGCAGACCTATGAAGCAATGCTTGTTGAAGGTTTAAATCAACATTTAATAAATGAGTTATTGAGTATTCGCAAAGGTAAGTTAATAAATTTTACGAATGGGGAAGAGTACGAAGTTATTGAAGATGCAGTAATTGTAGGTGAAACTGTAGTTTACCGGTTTGAAATTTCACCAGGACAAGATTTTAGAATCGTAATCGGTTCTTTAGAAAATAATGCAATTTTTGAATTATTTAAGGTTGGTGAACCGAAAATATATGCAGAGAAAGCAAGTAATGTAAAGCTATTTTTAGAAGCAGGTGAATATTACATTACTGTTAATGCTATTCGGGGTAATGCTACTTATAAGTTACAAGTGGAATCAATTAACTATTAGTTTAGTAATTCTCTCCTAACTCGTCTATGGAGAGGAACAAATTAAAGATTTAGTTTGTTTGATATATTCTTGAAAATTACTATTGTTCTTAAAATTATTATGAATAATCCCATGAAAAAATTCGCTGTTGCATCTATTTTGGTAGCAAGTCCATTATTCTGGTTGATGAATAATCAAGCTGGAGCAACACCCAAACAAGCGATTTCTCAATCAATACTTTCTCAAGCTGCTCAACCACAAGATAAATGGCGAAAAATGAGCGAGAAGGAAGAGATAAATCAAATCAAATCGCTAATTGATAGTCGTATGGGTGTTGCTGCTTTAAATCAATTAGCTTTAGAAGGTTTTATTGGTTTTGGCTGTAAGCGTAGCTTCTATGTTAACGAACGATATGGTGGTTTTCAAACTTTAATGCGGGTGAAGTGTAATAAACCTAAAGGTGCTTCAATTGCAATTGGTTATAGCGAAATTAGAGTTGTTCTCAATCGGTTTGAAGATAATATCGAGAATTTTAAAATTGAAAGGGTTTCTCAAGAAACTGGTTCTCCTAAAATTAAGTTACCCGATTGATTTGAGTTCTGGTGTTTTTGAATATTAAATATTTTTTATGATTAATCTGAGTTGATTTTAATTTACTCAGATTTTTTTATGTTTATCTATCTTAATCTTCATCTCTTTCGATTAATTAAATAATTTCTTTGTCTAAAGTTTACGTAAAATTGGTTAATTGATTTTAGTGAATTATAATATTGCAAAAACAGTAAAAACTAATATCATTTCTAAATAGGAGATTTTGATGACTACTACTTTCGCAACTCTCAAAAAAGGTTCTAAAGGTAATGCTGTCAATACATTGCAACAACGTTTGAAAACTTTAGGTTATTAATCTGCTGCAATTGATGGTGATTTTGGTCCGAAAACTGAAGCTGCTGTAATTGCTTTTCAAAAGAATAGTGCTGTTGATGTTGATGGGGTTGTCGGAAGTGATACGGAAGCAGCTATAGAAAGAGCTATTTGGGTGTCACAAAGACCTGTTTTAAAACCAAGGTTCGAGAGGGGAAGAAGTTAAAAGATTACAAAATTTATTGGTCGATGCTGAAGGAAAACCAGCACGAACAGGAGAGACAATCAGTTTGGATGTTGGTGCTATTGATGGTGATTTTGGACCTAAAACTAAAGCTGCTGTAATTAAATTTCAAAATTATCAAAAGGCTACGGTTGATGGTATTGTTGGGTCAGAAACTTGGAGAGATTTATCTGGGGTAATTACTTTTGATTTGGATTCTGGAACAATTATTGCTCACAATCTTTTTGAGTTAGCTAGTTAACCATTATTCGGGATATTTTTTCGGAACTGTAAAATGGTAAAAGCATTGGATAATCTGAAGGTTGAAGATAAAATTTGCTCTTGAGTTTACTATTTATAGCAATACTTTTACTCTCTACTTGCTACTTTTTACTCGCTACTTGCTACTTATTTATGGTGAATCTCTTAACCTGAGCTGACGTTAGTTAATATTTCAATTTAGATAGCAGTTCGTTGTTGAATTTTAATTCGGATTTGGTAGACGTAGCACTGCTACGTCTCTACATTGTTTATGGGAATAAAAACTATTTAACTGCAAGTTTCCCACCGGGACGCTGAACCATTATTTCAGTTAACCGTTTCTTTGCTTTGGGGTCAATTCCAAAAATCCGCACGTAGTCGTTATTATGCTCGACTAAACATGCTTCTAAAGCAGCAATTGCATCAGCCATGTCTTCTATTTGATGTCCAGCATAGCTATTCCAAGAACCGGTACGAAATCTGCGCTGGTCAACATATTCTATTCCTATATGCGCTCCCGTTGCTAAAATCTCCCGCATTTGCTCTAAAATTTCTAGTTCTACATGGGCTGTAGGTATCTGTGCGTTATATTGATTACCCGAACCCGAACCGTAGGTATGATAGTTACTTCCAACTTGCTTTGGGTTGCTGGTTGCTGTTGGACTATGAGCAGCTGTATGGGTATGAGGAAATGGGTCGGATTCTCGATAGCGGAATTCTGAACCCCCTAGTTGTTCGCTAGGAGTAGCTGTTTGTGGATAGTGAAAAGGTGTTCCTCCTAGCTGTACGTCGTTATTGGAAGTAACTGTATCTGGATAGCGGAAAGTTGAACCACCAAGTTTTGTTTGGGAATCTAGTTTCGATGTATCTGGATAGCGGAAATTTGAACCCCCTAGTTGTTTACCAGTTTCTGTATGGTGATGAGGAAATGGGTCGGATTCTGGATAGTGGAAAGCTGTACCACCTAATTGTGGCTTAGCACTAGATACTTCTGGGTAATGAAAAGTTGAATCCCCTGGAAGTTGTTTTGCGAGAGATAAATTCTGTGTGGGGGGATAATGAAAGGTTGAACCGTTGCTTTCATTGGGGTCTTGGATTATGGTTCCCATGACTGCTTGCTTGGTCTTGTAGTCGATTCCAGCTACCCGCACATAATCTTTGGTATGCTTAACTAAACATCTTTCCAAATCTCCAATCGCATCAGCCATATCATCTATTTCATGAGTGGAAAACTTTTTCCAGTTACTCTGACCATTGTCAGAATATTCTATGCTCAGATGATTTCCCGAAGCTAAAATTTTCTGCATATAGCTAAGGATTTCCGGTCCAACGTGAGTAGATGCTATTGACATATCATAAATTCCTCTATTAGGGTTTTGTCCAACACTGCTGTTTCTACCGGTTCCTAATCGTCGCTCAGATGGAATATCGGGAACATGTACCGCTTCTGCTTGTGCTTGATAGCTTGGTCTGGCGTGGTAAGTTGGTAAAGTCTGGTCAAAATTCGCGGTTGGTCTTGCTTGGTAAACTGGTAAATCCGCGTCAAAATGCGAAGTCGGTCTCGCTTCGTAAACCCCTGTCTGTGCTGTTTGGGGAACGAAATATCGTTGATGTCTTAAAGCTCCTTTATTGTATTCTTCTACTAAATGCGATTCATCGACCCGTTGTTGTTCCTCGACCATTAAATTAGCCATCTTCATCAAATCCGATAAACCAAAATTTGGCTTCCTAAATGATGGAACATTGTTACTGTTAACAACCTGGGTCGAAACTCTATCAACTCCCTTATCGTGAATAAACCGTCGAATCTGCTCGTCATAAATTCGCGATCGCAATGCACTATAGAAATCAACAGCAGCAAGTGGGAAACTATCTACAAGCTTTTCTATATCTTGGTTTGAAAGATTATCTTCGCTAAAAATTCCCCCGACAATTCCCACTTTGTCATCTCTGTTAGGTTCCCAATAAAATTTCTCCATCCTTCCATCCCGAACCAAGGGAGCATATAAAGTAGAGAAATCATTTCCCGTGACAATAATCGGAACGCGATGCAAAGGAGTAGAATCATAACTACCCGGTAACTGTACGTCGGTAGGATTATCGGCAATATTCATCAACGTAGCGTTGACCAATTGCGTATTCACCGTGTACTGAGTACCTTCATCAAAACGTCCAGCCCCAGCATCCAAATCATTAATCATCAACACGCACATTTTACCGCGAACCTTGATTAATTCAGCCGTTTCCCGATAGCGCAACCGAATCAACCTTGCTGGATCACCAGCATCTGGACTTTCCAATTCACCACCAGAAATGTGAGTTACCTCCACACCCATTTTCTTAAAAACCAATTCACATTGAAACGATTTTCCTTCACCCTTGCGTCCGTGAATACCCAAAATCAAAGGTACTCTCACATTGGGAAGGTCGAGATAGTTTTTAGTTATGTGAACAGCAAGTTTATCTTCAAAACGTGGAGAAATATAGTAGCTCATAGAAACGATTAACAAAATATTTATCTCTTTATATATGTTAAGTTTTTATGGTTACTAAATTTCATGTACTTTTGTAAGCTTATTTTTTGAACTCAAACTCATAAGAGCAATATGTTTATCTAATTATTGCTTCTTAATCGTCGTGAGTACAAATCCAAAACCAATAGTAGTTCTGGGAGACTATAAATTATCACCCACTGTTTTAAATGTAGAGAAGGATAAAATAAATTTATTTTCTCAAAAATCAGAGGTTTTCAATCACTTTATTTAAAGAATCAAATTAAGAGGGAATCTTTAAATTCAGATTTGATACTTTTTTAATACTTTACTGCCAGAAGATAGCATTAATTGAAGACAATATTAACGCCAAGCTGTGCAATATCAACAATGGGAAGCGAAACAATTTCATCTCTACTAAACCATTTGCAAAAATCGGTTGTGCCATTAACTTCATTCCTCAAATCACCACCAAGGTAATTAGTGTGGTAAATGATGCGTATTCCGTGAAAATTTTGTTCTCCCGAATCATCATGAATCGAATTCACATTAGCAACAGTTGCTATTTCAACATTTAGACCGGTTTCCTCCATAATTTCTCGAACTGCAGCCTTCTCTGGGTGTTCTCCGAAATCTATCCCACCACCAGGGAGTGTCCAGTGACCCACCCAACGTGGTAGTTGTTCTGAAAGCCGACATAACAATAACTTTTCCTCATTAACTACTAGTCCATACGCTGAAACTCTCGTGTATTGTTTTTTTTTCTGAATCATAAGATTTACTATTTGTTAGTTGATATAACCGTTGTTTTCTTGTCTGTAATGATAAGCTCATCCCGAAAAACCCAGTATAAAATATTATCCTGCTATTGAGATTGCAATGATAATCAGAAAGCCAGATTGATTGAGAAAGAAAAACAACAAATACTATTATGTACTAAAGACTGATAAAACCGCACAAAATTAGCATCACAGATTATTTTTTTCACTAGACTAAAATAATCGCTATCATTAGCATTAAGAAGCATCTAAGAGATAAAAATCGGGGTAAAGTCGAATGGGTAAATCAATCGTCGAATTAGTTGATAACTTGCCTGCTGATAATATTACTGTCAAAGTATTAAAATCACTAGATTATATTGTACCCGGCGAGTGGGATAATTTTACTAACTTTGACGATGCTATAACTAAAATTACGGGAGAAACCAAGTCAAAAAAAATTAAAAAAATTCGCAAACAAGCCGTTAAATTATATGAAGATAAAAATAATGGATATCAAACTGCTATTTGGCTTTACCAAACCCTAGATGCTACAGATAAAGCTGTAGGTGCTGCCGCTTTAGCTAACAAAATTGGCAATAGTTTTAGTTTTATTCCTTTCTTACAACAGTTAACTCCTAAAGCCGATACTTTACAAAGTATTGACTTGAAAGTTAAATTAGTTGCGGAATTAATTGCTTATAGCAAACTAAATGGTCTTACTCTGTCTCCACAAAAATTTGCTGCTTCTCTGAAAGAAAATTATCAAAATGAAGCGCTAATGCGAATGGTAGCTTTAGTTTGTATTGATGGAGTTCTTCCTTTAGGTGCAAATTTCGTTCCTAAAATCGAAAAAGATATTACTCGAAGAGAAAATTTGGCAAATAATCCGGCTTTTTCAGCAATCAGTAATTTGATTCCGACTACAGATAAAACTGCCTTTATTAATGATAGTTTTAAAGCAGTTGATGATTGGATGGCTAAATTAACTGACTCTGTTGGTTTAACTCGCGAATCCGTAGCTAATCATCTGAGTAATTTTATCGATATTACTGATGATACATTAGATTATTTAGCAGCTTTTTTAGATGCTAGCACTAATTATTTCGAGCATACTGGAATTCAAACTGTAGCGCGAAAATTAATTAAAGAAGCCTATCAACAAGTCGATTAAATTAATTTATTTTGTAGATCAATAAGTCGAATTATAAATATGCAGTAGTGCTACATTTACGAACGTCGCTAATCATACTTGTGGCACTAGTTATTAATTTATAACCTACGGTAGATGCTAAGAAAAAAGATTTATTTTTATCTGCAATAACTCTGATACTTCTTTTGATAGATGCCAGATATAAAAAAATAGTTGACAAACCGCATACATTAACTAATTTAGTTGTTGGGATAATCTATCATTTAGAGGATTGAAAAGAATGTATAGTTATGCATTCATTTAGATAATTTTAAACGGCGTTGCTTTTTGATTCTATTTAAAAATCAGTGAAAAGTTGCTAATTACTGGCTTTTCAATCCATAACCCAGTCTATTACCGAATAACTTTAATTGGTTAGATTTTAAAGTTTTGATGAAGATACTGTAGTTTTTTAATAAAAGCCCCTTTTTTATATGATAGACTCTTGACAGAATGTTGAATAATTAGTTCTGCTTAAGTTAAGTTATTATCAACTAAGTACTTTAATAGTAAAGAAAACTGTTTTTCGTGCAGTTGAGACTGAGCAAGAAGTGATTTAACATCGAATCCCTATTGAAACGGCAAGTTCGGCGAATACTGGTTCCCTCTTATCAATGGATAGAACATATTTATGGTTTCAAACCTTAATTGCCTTTAGTTTTCCTTATCATTTGCCTTAAAATTTTTTTAGTTTATGAATCTTACTTAAGGTAGTCGCATTTTTACTCCGAGAAACTTTAAATTATCTTTGGATGAAAGCGTATATAGATGTGACTTCCCAAAGTATGTGTAATAAATCAATACTGCTGAATTCCATAGAGGAGTAAATCGCAGTGATAGATGACTCATAAATCTGACTCTAGTTTCTAATCATCGTTTATTGCATATCCAGTAAATACTTATCTGTTCGGTCTTTGATGGAGCTATTTGCGACATCTGTACCTGCTGTGTAGCAAATATTTTGCTTCCAGAGTTTAAGTTTTAGTCAGTAGTAAACAGTTAGATTCACCTTTGAAAGCTATAGGTTTTAATGGCTCGCAGATACATATGGCTGTAATAGTAGTATCCTATGACCGATGAAATAATACTAATGGTGGTGAGAATATTTATGGAAAAAAGATTGAAATGCCAAAAGCAACTAAATCAAATTGATACAGGAATTATTCCAATGTGAAGGCTCACAACCTACTTGATAAAATTTGGCTTAAATAGTATTAATGATTCAGGAAATCTTAGTAATTTGAATTAAACATGCAAAATTTATGATTATAAAGTTTAATAAGCCACACAATCAATGAATTAAGTGTTCAACTAAATTTATTTAGTATTGATTTGGGAGAGTAACTTTATGGAGGGACTTATTATTATTCCTTGAAAATCAAATGTTTTACTTGTAGCAACCAAGGGACAACCCCTAGCTCTTGCACAGCTAGAGGTCAAAATTCCCAAGGTAGTTGCACATCATAAACTTAAGTTAGCAAAACTGTAGAATCTTGTCAGGGATTTAAGCTACAGCGATGCATGACTATTGAAGGCAACTTATAGAGATTATGTCATACCAATTTAGTTTCCTACAAGCTTTTGCAGGATACTATTTCGTCAGAAGTAAGTTTGTGACTACTTTGAAGCGAAATAGACTGTTAAAAAAGTCACAAGCAAAATTGCTGGTGGAATTTTCTCGACAACCTGAGATTATGTTACTAGCAGATATAAGTAAATATCGAACGCACATTTGTTGTAGATTGAAACATGTTCGTCCCGTGTCCCTGCATCGAAGCGATATAGGCTACGGGAATCCGATTTATAAATGTCTTTGTCCGACGATTAATAGACTCAATAATTTAAATAATCGGCTTTTTTGGTGGCTAAATAAGCTTCTAATCCAGTCTTCGAGCGATTGGATTAATAGTTACATATTTGACATTCACTTAGCTAAACGTCTATGTAAATATTTATTGCAGAACCAATTTTCCCTAAATGGAAAGATTTCGGATTTGCAGTCTAAACCGGGGTTGCAGAATATATCAGTCGTTTGAGTTAATCGAGATAAACAACCGAACTAGTGAGGTCATGGGAAAAATGCAAAGTGTATCCTCCCAAGAGCAGCTGTGTTCAAAGATAATCGCTATCTTTGGTGAAAGTCTTGCAGAGCAAGATATCAAAAGCTGTTTGAAGGATTTAGAGATATTTGAACCAAAACCAACAAAGCTATTTTGGCAGTCAACAGAAGCCCAACCTGGTGTTTATGTGGTGCTTGAGGGTAGAGTTCGTATCCTTGATGATTCTGATAATCTAGTTGTAACGGTTTCATCCGGTACAGGTTTCGGGGAACAGACTTTATTTAGAGAACAATCTTTTCTTTTCCTGGCTGCAAAAGCTTCGACTTCTGTAAAACTCTGTTTTATTCCATATAGAGTTCTGCATGAGCTAATGGAGAAAAAACCTCAAATTTGGGATAATTTCTGCAAAAGAGCAGAGTTTTGGGATTTATTGGTGCTGTTTCGTCAAAATTCTCAACTACCAAGTGGTATTTCTCCGGAACAGTTTTTTAAAGCTTTATCTCAATTTGAGCGCTATCAAATTCAACCAGGGGAAGATATTTCTGAATTACACTTAGACAGCAAATTATTGTTAATCCAACAAGGAGAATTAAAAAATATAGGTGGTGATAAATTCACACCGGGTAAGATATATACAGATTTGCCAGAAAAGCTACAAGTAACCCAGCCAGCTATAGTTTATAAACTAAATAATGCTAGCTCCATCAAAGTTTTGGCAGAATGTCCGCAACTTAATAGATGGTCTGACCCGTCAGAGGTTTTACCCTCTACAGAAGATTATAGAAATAGTTCTCAAAATAGTTCTAAATCTTGGGTCAAACCATCCCAATTGAGTAACGAGCGCAAGGTCATTCCGTTTCCTTCCCAAGAAAAACAGGAGCAAGATAAGCGTTTATTGTTTCCATCACCCAAAGTTAAAGCAAAACAGTTTTGGCAGAACTTTACTAAAACCTATCCTTTCTTTGCTCAGCAAAGTGGTTCTGATTGTGGTGCGGCTAGTTTGGTGATGATTGGTCGCTATTGGGGTCAACGTCTAAGCGCTAATCGCGTGCGGGAAATCGCCAATATTAGCCGGGATGGTGCATCTTTACGGAGTTTAGCTGCTGCTGCTGAAAGTGTGGGTTTTGCTTCTCGTCCGGTAAAAGCGACTCTGGATAAATTAGCACAACAAACTTTACCAGCTGTTGCTCACTGGGAGGGAAAACATTACATTGTCGTTTATGAAATTACTCCTAAAAAGGTAATTGTATGCGACCCTGCTATCGGTCAGCGCAGCTTTACTCATGATGAATTTAAAGCCAAGTGGACTGGTTATGCTTTGTTGCTACAACCTACAGTCAAACTCAAAGATGCTGAAGGGAAAAGTACGGGACTGTGGAAATATTTGGAGTTAATTAAACCTCACTGGAAAATACTTGCAGAAATTTTCGTTGCTTCCTTAATCATTCAAGTATTTGGTTTAATTACACCCCTATTTACCCAGTTACTGCTAGATAAAGTAATAGTTCAGGGGAGTATTGTTACTTTGAATGCGGTTGGTTTAGGGTTAATTATTTTCGGGTTGTTTCGTATTGCTGTAAATGCAGTCAGACAGTATTTGTTATCACACACTGCTAACAGAATCAGCGTTGCGATGCTTGTAGGTTTTCTTAAGCACACTTTCCGCTTACCTTTGAGTTACTTTGAGTCTCGTTATGTTGGTGACATAACTTCTCGCATCCAAGAAAACCAGAGCATTCAGAGTTTTCTTACTGGTGAAACCCTGTCAATTGTGCTGGATTTGCTGACAGTAATCGTGTACATGGGAATGATGTTCTGGTACAACTGGCAACTGGCAATTCTGGTGCTGTTGATTGTACCACCGTTCTTTATTTTGGCACTAGCAAGTACCAGTATTCTCCGCAAGATGTCCAGAGAAATATTTAATGCTAGTGCGGAGCAAAGTAGTTATTTGATTCAATCGCTAACTGGAATTCGTTCGGTGCGCTCGATGGCTATTGAACAAACGGTAAGATGGCGTTGGGAAGAGTTGCTCAACCATCTGATAAAAATCGATTTTAGAGCCGAAGTAATCGGATTACGATTGCAAATTATCAGTTCGACTATTGACACAATTACAACTACAGGGTTGCTATGGTATGGCTCTTATTTGGTAATTGACGGTCAACTCACCATCGGACAATTAATTGCTTTCAATATGTTATTGGGTAATGTAATTAGTCCCTTCAAGCGACTATCGTTGGTGTGGAATGATTTTCAAGAAATACTGATTTCCGCAGAACGTCTCAATGATGTCTTAGAAGCCGAACCGGAAGAAGATTTGCTCGCGAAACCTCGTAAACCGATATCAAGACTTCGGGGATATATTCGCTTTGATAACGTTACCTTCCGTTATCACCCAGAAAGCGAGAAAAATGTTTTAGAGAATCTGAATTTTGAAATTCATCCAGAGCAGATGATAGCAGTGGTTGGACGTAGCGGTTCTGGGAAAACCACACTTTCAAAGTTAATTTTGGGTTTATATCCTGCCACAAATGGAAAAGTGATTGTTGACGGTCACGATGTATCAAAAATTTCTCTAAAGTCGCTCCGCAGACAAATTGGTGTTGTAGACCAGGATACTTTTTTATTCGGTGGAACTATCAGAGAGAATATTAGCCTTGCCCATCCAGAAGCATCTTTAGAAGAGATTGTCGAAGCGGCTCGATTAGCTGGAGCAGACGAATTTATACAGCAATTACCAATGAGTTATGAGACTCAAATTGGTGAAGGTGGAGGAATGTTATCCGGAGGACAGCGACAGCGTTTAGCTATTGCTCGTGCTTTATTAGGTAATCCCAGATTTTTGATTTTCGATGAAGCAACTAGTAGTTTAGATGCAGAATCTGAAAGGATTATTCAAAACAATTTAAAAACAATTCTCAAAGGTCGCACCAGTCTTATTATTGCCCATCGTCTTTCCACCGTCCGTAATGCTGATTTACTCTTGGTTTTAGACCAAGGTGTGTTGGTCGAAAGCGGTACTCACGACGAATTGATTGCTAAAAAAGGTCATTATTATTATCTCAATCAGCAGCAATTATCGCAGGTGGGGTGAGGAGAGAGTGGGAAGAGGGGGAAGAGAGGGAAGAGGGGGGAGAACAAATAATTATTTCCACTTATCCATTAACAATTACCAATTATCAATTACCAATCTAAAATCTAAAATCTAAAATCGAATGACTTACACACCATTAGCTAATTCGGAACCAGATGAGTATCAGTCAGTTAGTTCTAGCTCAGTTGATACTTCTGATAAATCAATTTACAGCGAACAACAAGAGATTACTGAAGAAAATAGTGCAATATTTTATGGTACTGAAGAACTTTTAGATGCTTTACCCAGAGCTTGGACGCGCTCTCTATTGTATGTATTGGTGAGTTTTGCTGTTGTGGGTGTACCTGTATCTATGGTTTCTCAGGTTGATGAAACCAGTACTGCTAAGGGTAGGGTCGAACCATTGGGTGCAACGCGAAAACTAGATAGTATTGCTGGTGGGATAGTAAAAACTGTCAGAGTTAAGGAAGGAGATCAGGTAAAAAAAGGACAAGTCTTACTAAAGCTAGATTCTAAAGTTCTTGAATCAGAAATCGATGAAGCTCAAGAGAAATTATCTGGATTGAAGAAACAGCAATCACAACTTGAACTCTTAAAAAATCAATTACAGTTAACGATTAACACTCAGCAGCAACAAAACGAATCTCAAGCTTTAGAAAAACAAGCTCAAGTTAGTCAAAGTGAGACGGATTTATATGCTAAGCAAAGCAATTACAAGCTGCAAAGGTTAGAAAAAAAAGCCCAAGTTGAGCGAGCAAAGCAGCAAATTGAAAACTTTGAGAACGAACAACAATCTGCTCAAAACCGTTTATTTATAGATACAAAACAAGTAGAGCGCTTTAGTAAACTTCTGCAAGATGGTGCAGTTTCTGCTTCCCAAATTGATGGGCTGAAAAAAGAGCAGCAAGAAAGTAAACGAATGTACGAAAAAGCTGCATCTGATATCAAACAAGCAAAGTTAAGTTTAGATGAAGAATTTAATAATTATCTCGCAACAATGAATCAGCTAGAGTCTGATATAGAACAGGCTAAACTCCGTGTAGAAGAGGAAAAAAGAAGCTATCAGAGCTTGGTCAATGCTGGAAAACTGGCATTACTTAGAACTCAAGAGCAGTTCAAAGATTTACAGGGACAACTCGATTTATTGAAATCCCAAATTGCTCAAACTACCACTCAACTCAAATCCTTGAATATTCAATTACAACAAAGAACAGTGCGATCGCCAATTGATGGTGTGGTGTTTGAATTACCTGTAACCAAGCCGGGACAAGTGTTACAGTCCGGTCAAAGAATTGCTCGTATTGCACCCAAAGGTAAAGAAATGGTTATTAAAGCTCAAATGCCAAGTTCAGAAACGGGTTTTCTAAAAGTCGGGATGCCAGTAAAAGTTAAGTTTGATGCTTATCCATTCCAAGAATACGGAGTAGGGAAAGGAAAGGTCGAATGGATATCTCCAGACTCAAAACCATCTGAACAAGGAAATGTAGAAATCTATGAATTGAAAATCGCTTTAGATAAACCCTATATTGAAAATGGCAATAAACGTATCAAATTAACACCAGGTCAATCGGCTACTGCGGAAGTAATCGTTCGTCAGCGTCGCGTGATTGACCTACTTTTAGACCCGTTCAAGAAGTTACAAAAGGGAGGGTTGGAGCTTTGACGAAAGAGAGTGAGGAAAGAGCGAAGATTGGGAGAAGATACAAATAACTCTTAAGCACCAATCCAAAATCCAAAATCCATTAGCGTAGCGTGTCCGTAAGGACATAATCTAAAATCCAAATGTCAAACTTATCTATCTCAGCTACAGAGATAATTCATAATCTGAAAATCACCTGTCAAATCCCTACAGTTTTAGACAGTATAAAAAAACAAAAAGTTATCGCTGATTCTGCGACAGAAGCAGGTATCGTAGTCGATGATGAAGAGTTACAGCAAGAAGGTGACAGACTGCGATTTGCAAAAAAACTTGTTAAAGCTGCACAAACTTGGAATTGGCTGAAAAAACATCATCTTACTCTTGATAACTTTGAAGAATTAGCCTACCAGAATGTACTTTCTCAAAAATTAGCTCACCATCTGTTTGACTCGAAGGTTGAGCCTTTGTTTTACCAAAATCAACTTGAATATGTTGCTGCTGTTACCTATGAAATTATCCTTGATGATTGGGATTTAGCTTTAGAACTGTTTTTTACAGTGCAGCAATTAGAAGCGACTTTTCAAGAAATTGCTCGCGAATATATTTCAGACCCAGATTTACGAAGGAATGGTGGTTTTATGGGTACTAAACGACGAACAGATTTTCGTCCAGAGATTGCTGCTGCGGTTTTTGCAGCTTCTCCTCCTGGGATTATTAAACCAGTTACTACTCCTAAAGGGGTACATCTAATTTGGGTTGAAGAAATTATTCAACCAAAACTAGACGAGCAGCTACACGAAAAAATAGTCATGGAGTTATTCGATAGCTGGTTAAAACAACAAATGGACCAGGTAGAAATTATGACTCAGTTAGACAGGTTTACTGTTAGCTCTACATCAGAAAAAGAAGCCGATAAACAAGCATAAGTCTTTAATTCAATCAATTTTCAATTATTATTTTTTAGTTCTTTTAAAGGAGGCTATAGAAGTACTTTATTTCTATCACTATTTTCAAAAAATAAATTAAATCATCATGTCAATAGTGCTTTAAATCTATAAAAAAGCATTTATTTGGGATAAAAACCTATGTTTTTAGCCCTTTTTGTGTTGAATATAAATATTATAAATATTCAAAAAAATATTTTGAAAAAAAGTAGAAAAAAGGGTTGACTTTTTATTTCAATGTAGTAAATTAGTAAGTGTGAGAGGCGAAACAAAACCACTCACTAAATCCCAGAAAACATTAATCAATTTCCAGGAGAATTACATCATGTTAATTTCTGATTTAAACAATCTAGAAACCGTAAAAGGTAATGAAGTAGTTGGTGGATTCCGCAACGTTACCAAGGACGAAAAGTTATCTAGAGACATCAAGACCAGCCTTAAGAATGACATTGATTCTGATGTAAGAATTGTTGGTAACTCTTCTGACGCTCAAGCTGACGCAGCAGCTAAAGGTCGTAATACCGTGACCAATACCTTTACCGACACAGGTGTTGTACAAGGAAAAGGTGGTTTTTCTTCATCCGGTTCTACATCTGCTGCAAGTCCTTCCAGAAGAAAGTGGTAGAACTGTAAAGTTCTAACTCTAGTTCTAGTCTTTTCATAGGTTTTTTACTGGTAAGTATTAGAGCTAGATTCTTAAGAAGTAGTAAATAGTTTGATTTATTACTTATCTTAAGAAAAAACAATTTGCCGGCAATTTTGTACAAAGTTTATATCGCTGAAAAATCAATCATATTGAACTATTTTCAGCGATATGAATTGATATTTGGTTTGAGCTTATTATGAGCAAGATAAAAATTCACGAACTAAGTTTCTGTGAAAAAGAAGATAGCGAACTTCATAATATTGTAGGAGGCTTAAACGCTTTATTTGCAATTTATGATAGTGTCAATTGGTCAGAGGAAGAGCCTGAATATGACTCTGCTTCTGAAGAAGTAATACATCCTCAAACAACATACACTGATTCAGTGCAAGAAACTGTTGTTAAGAAGGATGGATCTTTCGGGCAAGCTAGAGTTGTAAGTGGTAGAACAAATGGTAGACAATTTGTTCGTTCTTCCTCAAGCGCTAGAATTTAGCAACATTAGTTGTTTCTGGTGTTATTTATTAAATATGGAGTCTATTTAATTTCATGACTCAGGGAATTTTTTTGAATTAACGCATTTGGGAACCTTTTCAATTTGATAAGCTATTAAGTCTAACTTAATAGCTTTTTCTGGATATATCTGTTTCTGGATAGTGAATAAAGAGTAATGAGGTTAGAAACATGGAACAGGAAGAAATTTTAGTTAAGAAAATAGTTTCTGCTGATGGTGAAGTGATTGCTCAGACAACAAGCAAAGCTAAAGCTTCTGGAGATAATACTAGTGTTAAAGCAACAGTTTCTTCTAACTCAAGTAGAAGTAGTTCCTCTAGCTCAAGTAGTTCTTCTAGTTCTAGCAGTTCTAGTTCTTAATAGATACATAAGAGTACTTAGAGTCATTAACAATTGTATTTATCTACATTAAGGAGCGATATATGTCTGAGCAAGGTAAGAAAGAATTGAATTCAGAAGTAGTACCCTTCTTCGCTCGTTATTTAGAAGGACAATATTGCGAAGATTTGTCTGAAGAAGAGATGAATGAGGTTTACGGAGGCTTATCTAAACCAGAAAAATTAAAGAAACCATCAGATTTGAAAGATATAGCCATGACTATGAAATATCCTTCCGATAATGAAGATAGTTCTCCTAAACATCCTCCTGTTGGGATTAGTAGGAAATATCCTTCTGATACTGATGAAGCTATGACTAATAAGTTTCCATCAGACGGTGATGATGAATTACCTCCAAATTATCAGAGATGGTAATTAAAGTCTCAAGATATTTTTCTAGCTTTATTAAGTAATAATGTTTTAGGAATCTTTATGCATCTACATCGCGACGTTGTTCTCTTAATCACTCACAGCGGTGATTTCTATACAGTAGACAGAGTAGCAGAAGCATTATCTAAACTCGGCGTAAATCCATTTCGTCTTGATACAGATATGTTTCCTTTGTCAATAGAGCTAGCAGCACATATTAATCAATCAGGAAACAAGTACTGCTTAAAATACGGTGAAAGATACTTGAATGTAGAACAGGTAAGAGCAGTATGGATGCGACGAATTTGGCAACCGCAATTGACCAAAGAATTAGCACCACAATTTCAAACAGCCTGTATTCGAGAGTCAATAACAACCTTAGATGGATTTTGGGATAGTCTCCGAGAAGCTCATTGGGTAGATGACTTACAACGGATAAATATAGCAGAAAATAAGCTGCATCAGTTAAGGATAGCGCAAGAGATAGGTTTGAATATTCCTCAAACTCTTGTAACTAACAATCCTTCTGAAGCAAGGGAGTTTTTCTCGAAACTTAAAGGAAAAGTAGTTGTTAAGTTATTAACTCCTCTTTCCTATAGTATGAAAGGCTCCTCATTTTTTCTTTTCACCAGCAAAGTAAAAGAAGAAGATTTGTTAGATGCACAAACGTTAAGTTATTGTCCAATGATTTTTCAAGAGCAAATACCTAAGTTGCGAGAGTTAAGAGTCGTATTTGTAGATGGTAGTTTTTTTGTCGGAGCGCTTGACGCATCTCAATATGCACAGACAACTACTGATTGGCGATGTGCTGGTAACAAGAATTTTGTATGGCAATCATTTCAGATACCAGAGCAGTTAAAAAAGAATCTAACTTTATTTATGGAAAAGTTTGGACTTTTATTTGGAGCATTTGATTTTATTCAGACTCCTTCAGGAGAATACTTTTTTTTAGAAATTAATCCTACGGGAGAGTGGGGGATGTTAGAAAAAGATTTAGAACTTCCTATTAGTAATGCCATTGCGAATACGCTTATTAAAAATTAAAAAATAGCAGCTTCAAACTAAAAGAATTCCCCTTCTTGCTCCCAAATACTTCACAATTACTATTACCTAGGTAGGTCGATGTCGAAAATTGTAACTAGTACTTGACCAAACCAAAATTGCTGGGTGAAGGTAAGCAAGGGGAGCAGGGGAAACATGGGAAGCAGGGGGAGAAAATAATTTTTAGCTTGCACAATATACTCCGCAAAGTTGACTTGGTGGACTACTAGTACTTCACCACATAAGTTATGAGGGGTGCCACAATGATATTTGTAGGTTGGGTTGAATGGAGTGTAAGCGGAGCTTTCTCGTAGAGTAACCCAACACCCGAGTTGGGTTGCGTTTCACTTAACCCAACCTACGGAGCGACTTATTAACCCATCAAAATTAATGTGGTGGACTACTAGGACAAGGAAGAAAGAAGTTAAAAGTTGGGAGTAGCAATACAGGTCATTACCAATTACCAATTACTTTTTCATGTCTATTTTAATAATTACTCATAGTCAAGATAACGAAAGCATACCCTTGGTAATAGCAGCTATTAAAGCTAAGGGAGAAAAAGTATTCCGTTTTGACACAGATACGTTTCCCACACAAACACGACTGGATATTGCTTATAGTAACGGTAGTCAAAATATTATTATTACCAATGAACAACAGAAGCTAAATTTAAAAGAAGTGTCGGCTGTATGGTATCGGCGGATTGCAATTGGCGCAATGATTCCCCATAGTATGGATAAACAGCTTAGACAAGCTTCGATTCAAGAATCACGCACCACAATTGCAGGAATGATTGCCAGTATTAAAGGATTTCATCTCGATAAAGTTGTAAATATTCGTCTGGCTGAAAATAAACAGCTACAGTTACAAGTTGCAGAGGAAATTGGTTTAAAGATTCCCCGTACCCTAATTACAAATAATCCAGAAACAGTAAAGCAGTTTGCTGAAGAATGTCAACAAGGTATCATCACAAAAATGCTTTCTTCTTTTGCTATTTACGATAATTTTGGGAAAGAAAAAGTTGTTTTTACAAATCCGGTTACATTAGAAGACATTAATAACCTTGATGGACTGAATTTATGTCCAATGACTTTTCAAGAAAAAGTTTCCAAAGCTTTGGAATTACGGACGATTATTGTGGGACAAAATGTATTTACAGCTGCGGTTGATTCTCAAGCTTTACAGAAATCTCGTTACGATTGGAGAAAGGAAGGATTGGCTTTAATTAATGCTTGGCAACATCACGATTTACCTAAAAGTATCGAAAAGAAGCTTCTGAAACTTATGGCTTACTTTAGCTTAAATTATGGAGCAATTGATATTATTTTGACACCGGATGGCGAGTATGTATTTTTAGAAGTTAACCCAGTTGGAGAATTTTTCTGGTTGGAACACTGTCCTGGATTACCAATTTCTCAAGCAATTGCGGAATTACTTATAAGTGGTTCTTGTAAACCTGAATCATTACTATCTCAAAAAAAAGTTATTCATACAATTAATTGAAATATATTAGTTTTCTATTGAGTTAAATAAAATTAAATCCCTTGTTGATTCAGATGAATAACAAGGGATTTATCGTATTTATTATTTGAGAACACTTTTCAATTTAATATTAGATAGCGATGAATTTATGCAAGACTTCCTATTTAACCAATTCCAAAATAATAAGAGCTGCTACTATCAGAAGAGCGAGAAACATTATTTCCATCTCTTGCGCTTGATTTAGCTCTTGCGGAAGCACGCGAAGAAGACAAAAAATCATCTTCACGAACAGATGTTGAAGTTTTAGTAACAGTCTTAGTTATTTTTCCTAAAGCACCAGCTTCGGCATTACCTTGAGCTTTTCCTTGTTCAGCCTTAGTATTAGCGTCAGCTGTAGTTTTAACTCCTCCCATAATAGAAGTTAAGGAATCTACTAACTCTATAACTCCTAAATCTTGAATCACCATGTTTTATTCTCCTACATCTACTTTACTAGAAGCATTACAACGAAAAAAATATATTCTAGAGAATTAAAAGCGTTACTTTATAAAGCTAATTTTATTAGATAAATTCAGTACCAATAAAAAAAGCGATTGTTTGTAAATGCCTACCAGAATATATTTTTTATGAACTGCTGTAATACTATTTATTTGTTGCCATAAAAATTGCAACTTCGTGCCATTATAACATATATAAGAACACACAATTACGATTTAAGCGGATTTTTTATAATTAAAAAAACATATTTATTGATATTTTCAATTACAGTTATAAATAAGCATTGAAGCTGTAGAGAATCAATTATTCAGAGTCAAATTATCGTCAGGTAGCACGCTAAAAT
>JBCBHT010000048.1:0-32082 GCA_038525335.1 Cyanobacteria bacterium J06621_15
CATGTCCTATCGGACACGCTGCGCTAACAATATTCAAATCGGATTCCTATAACAAATAACAACTAACAACTACTATGTCTAAATCAAAATCAGAAAAGCCAAAAATGGCGACTAGTTGGGAAATTTATAATCGAATTATTTGGGATTCTCGTCTTGATAGCAGTGTTTTTATTGCTGGTTTTGAAGACAGAGTTTCTGAGAGCGGATTGCGAGAAAAACCTTTGGCTCATTGGGCTGCTGATGGTGATATTCCTTGGCATCGTATTCGCTATATTCGCTGTCAAGATATTATTGTTTGGGATAGGGAGCAGCATTTGGATTTAATTTCCAGCGGACATTTACCAGCTTTTGCTTGGAAGATTAATCAAACAGATAAAAGCGACAATAATAGCGATAATAAGATTGAAAATCTAGAAGAACAACCTGTAGTGTTCAATCCAAAATATGTTTACAAATATGAAAATAATGATTGGCAACCTGTTGAAAATATATCTAAGTCTGTAAAATCAGAAAATTTAACAATTGCTAATTATAACGTGCTTTGCGATGTTTATGAAAAAGATAAGATTCAAACTGAAAAACGTTTACCGGCAATTTTTGTAGAGTTACGTAAAACTGATGCGGATATTATTGCTATTCAGGAAGCGACACCAGATTTTGTCAGATTTCTGTTAGCTCAAGATTGGGTACAAAATTATTATGTATCTGAATCTAATAATACTGACAATATTCAAACGTTTGGTAATTTGTTGTTGTCGCGTTTGCCGTTTACATTAGTCGAATACAAATTTTCTATTCAAAAGCATGTATTAGTAGGAAGCTGGTTTATCAATAATGAATTATTGCAGGTTGCTGCTGTACATTTAACGAGTAATCGCGCTAAAAATGCTGTTGAAAAAAGAAAGCATCAACTTAAAACTGTAATTGATTATTTACAAAAACAGCCAGGTAATTATTTTATCGTTGGTGATTTTAATACTAGAAATAATTTACAAGACGATGTTGCAAGTATTAGTAATTTGATTGATATTTGGCAAGAATTACGTCCTGATGAAGCGGGTTATACTTTTAATCCCCAGGTTAATCCTTTAGCTGAATTAATGAGTTTAGAAGGAGAACCAGCACGTTTTGACCGGATTTTATTACATTCTCAAAACGACAATTGGGTACCACAATCTGTAAAGTTATTTGGTTGTGAAGCTGTAGGTAATACTGAAGGTAAAATATTTCCTTCCGACCATTTTGGGATACAAGGAGTTTTTGTATCACCAGAAGACCTCACCCCGTCCTTACGGACACCCCTTTCCTTATCAGAGAAAGAAGACCTCACCCCGTCCTTACGGACACCCCTCTCCTTATCAAGGAGAGGGGAAGAAATTCATACACCAGTATCCTTTACAAGGAGAGGGGATGGGGGTGAGGTTAACGATGAGTTAAAGACAATTCCACCAGTCTACCGAAGCGCTATCGTAATTCTTCCACCGGACGAAATATTACCTGCAATCCAAGCAATACGTCAGCGTTATGATGCAAGATTCGACCGTTGGATGCCACATATTAACTTGATTTACGGTTTTCTTCCAGAATCTTATTTTGATGAAACTGCAAAAATTATTTCCTCAGCACTTGCTCAAGTAGAACCATTTACTATCACCTTAAATAACTTTGAGACATTTACTCATCGTAAAAGTTCTACAGCTTGGTTACGTCCGATAGCTCAACCGGAAACTGCTTTACATGAATTACAATCGTTATTGCAACAGTTATTTCCTCAATGTAACGAACAAAGTCGTAAATCAGAAGCAGGTTTTACACCACATCTGAGTGTCGGACAGTTTTCTACTCCCGAAGTTGCTTTTGCTGAATTACCTAAGTGGTATCCGCAAAGTTTTACGGTCAACTCCATAGCTTTAATTAGTCGTCGGGATGATGAACCTTTTGAAGTCAGACGGATTATTAAGTTTGGGGAAGAAACCATATCCAATTCTTCGGAATTAATCAATTTAGTAAATCAAATTGAACCCAAACTAAATCTAAATCAAAAAATTCATAGAGAAACTGTTTTAGAAATAGTTACTCAAGCTTGTCAAGAATGTTTGGGTTTTCAACCTACTTTAGAATTATTAGGTTCTTATCGTCTGGGAGTAGAGAGTACTGAAAGCGATTTAGATATTGTTTGTCAAATTCCTACTTATTTATCTGGTGAAAATTTTCTGAAAAACGTATATCAACGCTTAGAAGGACTTTGTGAGAGCATTAAATTAGTTTTAGATGCAAAAGTACCGCTATTGCGTTTGAAATTAGAAGGAATATCGGTCGATTTACTGTATACACATTTTGATGGAAATAGCACTTTTGATATGTCGATTATCGGCTGTTGGGAAGCGGATTTAATCGCAGAATTTGTGCAAGAATATTTACCAATTGAGTCATTTCAATTACTGTTGCGTGCTATTAAAGGTTGGGCTAAGTATCGTCGAGTTTACGGTAATTCCTGGGGATTTTTAGGTGGTTTATCTTTAGCTATATTATCTGCTTGGAGTTGTCAGTATTATGATAATAAGGATATTTCTTTAGATAAACTACTGCTTAATTTCTTTCAAGTTATTAATCAACATGATTGGAATCAGCCAATTTCTTTAACAGAGGCTGGAAAAGAATATTCTATTCAATTACCTCGCGATTTATTGCCAATTATTACATCAATAGAACCTTGTCAAAATACTGCTCGTAATATTACTCATTCTACAGCCGAAATCTTACGTGGTGAATTCCAGCGAGGAGCAGAGTTAACTCAAGAAATTATTAATGATAATTTAGATTGGTCAATATTATTTGAGTCAATTGATTTACAACAGGAATCCGATATTCTCTTAGAATTGAAATTAGTAAGTGATAATCATCAAGAATTAGAACAAAAATGTGGAAATTTTGAAGCTGATATTATCGGTCTGGTAATTCAATTAGAACAGAATGATATTTTCGTCAGACCCTGGACGGGAATTAATCGCATGCTTGATACTGCTATCATCACACTTGGCTTAAATCTTCCTTCCGATTGCAATGTAAATTCAATTGAAACTCTAGCGCTAGAGTTTTTATCGCAGTTTGGCTATAGCTTTGAAGTAAGAATAGGAAAGGTAGGCTAGTAGTCTGTTCCCCATTAGTCTTGATGGGTTAATTTAGAGAGGGGGAAGAGGGGGTAGATGAGGGAGAGGGGGTAGAAAAAAATTATTTTTTATTCACCCATCAGCGAACGAATATAGAAACCTATCAAAATTTATGGGACAGACCAGTAGTTATTTTTATGCATTTTGACGGCTGTTTTTTAGTCCTATTTACAGGACTTTTGCTATTAAACGGGGGGTTTTCAACCTCCTTCGGGTGTGGAAGCAAACATAAAAACCCGGTTGACAATAACCGGGTCACTTTATATTACTAATTACTAATTACTAATTATTCAATATAACAAGTAGTACCTGGAACTTTTTCGGTTTTAAACTTATTACAATCTCTTAGACTTTCTGACTGTAAAGACCACCAATAAGGTTTGTCAGATGAAACTACACCATCTCTTAAGGTAGTTAATCGAAAATTTGCTCCTCGAAAATTTGCTAAAAATAAATTTGCTCCAGTTAAATTAGCTGCTGATAAATTCGCACTCATTAAAGCAGCAGCAGACAAATTAGCATTAATCATAGAAGCGGACCTTAAATTAGCACCCATTAAGGAAGCACTTGCAAAATTAGCGTTGTCAGCAACAGCATTTTGCAAATCCGCACCAGTGAGGTCAGCATTTGATAAATTCGTATTCGTTAAATTAGCACCTCTTAAATTAGCATCCCGTAAATTTACTCCTGCCAAATTAGCTTCTGATAAATTAGCACCACTTAAATCACATCTCGGACAAGCACCAGTCGCTTTAAACAATTCAATATCTTGCGGATTAAATGCTTTTACCTGTTCGATAAATCCTAAACAAGCAAACATTGTAATACTCGCTACAATCGCTGATTTCATATTCTTTAGAGATACTTAAAAAGTAAAGGTTTTAATCAATTATGTATTGTTATACTTACATATACAAACTGTTTATTATATAACAAGTGTAAAGTATTGATTAAAAAAATATAAAAAAGTTGTAAATTGTGAGTTTTGAACTACTCAATCCTACATACAAGACTTAGAATAGTCACATCAAGAGAAATATACCGAAAGCTCTATAGTCTACGAATTATCGAATCCCTCTAGCCCAGTTATATGGTGGCGGAGGGATTCACTCTTTTTTGGGAAAATGGGGATTGGGGATTGGGGATTGGGAGAGAGGGTAGAGGGGGAAGAGGGGGAAGAGGGGGTAGAAAGATTCCTAACTGCTAAGTGCTAACTCACAACTCATAACTCATAACTCATAACTCATAACTCATAACTCATTACTCATAACTCATAACTCATTACTCCTCACCTCCACCCCAGCAGTTTCAACACGGGGACAACTAGGTAATTACTGATTCCTAACCAAAAACTCATGAAGACACCTAACATACAGAAGAAGCCGATTTTGAGCCAAAGTTGGGATAAATCGAAGGGGATGGAGGAATTGAATATTGCTGGTGATAATCCTAGGTTTATTAATCCTGCAAAAACTATAGCGCTACCAAATGCGGTCATTATGGCATGGATAATGTAATGGGAACGCAATCCTAAACCTAGTGTTAATAAGGATATGGCAAATAGTATCAGCCCTACCCATCCTTCTCCCTGTTGTGGTGTGATTAACTGTAGAATAAACCAGCCCCCGCTATAACCAATTATTCCCATTAGTGAGGCTATCAAAAATCGTCGTTTCTGATTAAAACCCCCGGCTAAAGTTATTCCCCAAGCAGTTCCTAAACCCGATGCTGCAAATACAACTATTTCCGAACCTAATACTTGCTGAGGATTGGATGTCAAAGCTATCACTACATTGCTAACAACTTCCCCGACTCTATCCCCAAAAACTGTGGCAAATGCGAGGAAAAAACCGGCAATTGTACCTATACAAGCGCCAATACTCGCTAAAATCATTGCCCAAAGAGTTTCAAAACTGCCGCGAATTATTCCGAAAATGATATTAAATGCGAATAAAGTAGTTTGACTTACTCCTTGAGTTGTCCCGACAATGAGTTGCTGAAAAAAATCTTTGATTCCCCAGACAATTTTTTGGATAAATTCTTTTATTCTTCTGAAAAAACCTTTTTGCGAACGTGCTGGCAAATATGATGTTGATTTGATTATTTGCGCTAAGCGTTTTTGAATAATTAGTGCATTTTCAGGACGCGATCGCACTTCTTCTTGTGCCATATCGTCGAGTAAATCTACCAGAAGAGGGTTGACATACTCACCATTTGAGGAAATTTTTAGTGCTTCTCGCCAGCGTAATCTTCCGGTTAATGGGTCTTCCAACTCTTGCGGATTTTTACCAGTAAGCAACTCAATCATTGTTCTAGCAAGAGCGTAAAAATCGGCTGATGGTCCGATATTACGTCCGGTGATTTGTTCGGGTGGACTGTAACCGGTAGAAAACAATCTGGTAGAACTAGATTGACCGTTAGGAGTTGCGACGCTAAAGTGTTTGGCACCACCAAAATCAATTACCACTAGCTGAGAGCCTTTTAAGCCAGGAGAAGGATTACGCAGCATCAAATTAGAAGGTTTGATATCGCGGTGAATAATCATGCGTTCATGAAGATGTCGCAGAACATCCACCGCTTGCTGTAACCATCCCAAAACCAACTCTTGAGGACAACCTTGGGGATACAAATAAGGAACTTCTTCCAAAGTTTGACCGTTGATTTTCTCCATTATCAAACAAGGTAAATTTAAATCTTGATTAGAAGTTGAAAGATTATGGAAAAAATACCCATCCGGTTCAATTTTAGGAACACCTCTATGCTTTAAGCGCTGTAAAACCTCTGCTTCCTGCTCAAATAATTCCAGTGCTTTCGACGAAGTTTCCACCAGCACCTTCAAAACTTTCTCAGTTTGTGTTTGAACATCCCAAACCGTATAAATACGAGCAAACCCCCCAGAACCCAAACGTTCAAGAGGAATAAATCTATCTTCAAGCTGTAACTTTCCACCACAAGCCAGACAAAATTTGTTTCCCCAAGGTTGGGGATAAGGACGGGGACAATTCGGATTTATGCAGTGAATTGCATTTAAATTGGGTTGGGAATTAGGCATGGGGGATTGAGCATTGGGGATAAAAAGTTAGGAGTTAGGAATTAGGAGTTAGGAGTTGTAGAGACGTAGCGGTGCTACGTCTGTTATTGAGTTATGAATTAAACCAGAAAAACATTATTGTAAACACGTCAGCGATTAAGTTGTGAGACATCCTTCTTTTTATATCTTTCAGTCGTGATTACTGCTTACAGAAAGCTTTGCGATTATTCTGGGAACGGTGACAAAGGGAGAAAGGGACAAGGAAGGTGAAAAGCAGATATTGTAAAAGTCACAAGCCTAGAACGTTTGGTTAAGTAACTGGTAATAAGAAAGAATTGATAATTTATCTACTCATAACTCCTAACTCATAACTCCTAACTCATAACTCCTAACTCTTAACTCCTAACTCTTAACTTTTAAGTACTCCCTTCCCAAGAAATAGGGAAAGTTTGTTTTGATAGTGATGAGAAATCATCTTCACAGTTTGGGGTTTCTTCATCAAGGACTTTTACTACTTTGTTGTAAATTTCTTCTGCTTGTTGGGGAGAATCACCGATGCTGGTTAATCCTAATTTACCAAATTCTGATAAACATCCCATTAAATGGAATACTGTACCCGTTTCAGTTCCAGTATCGAAGTGCAGTCTGTGTTGAGCAATGATATCCATTAAATCATTGGGTAAAAGTCCTTTGTAGCGGTCTTTTTGTAAATTATCAGTAGCTATATAATACTTGGGTCTTCCCTGCTGAGAATAGAATAAACCTGTAGAAGGCTGGTAGCGACCGTTTGTCAGCAGTTTCAAGGTCATAAAAGGATGAGTAGTACCACCTTTTCGTAGATTGATTTCAATGGCTTGAATATCCCACGTTCCATCATCTTCCCGAACAACAATAAAATCTACACCGTATCTTTCCAATGCACCTTTTTCACCGAGCTTACGACCAATTTCCAAACCTAACTGCTGTAGCTGCAATCTATAGTCTTCATCAGCAGGAAATTTACAACCTAAGAATATTTGACCGTCCGGACCTCCTAAAATTTGGTCGTGAGTAGAAAGAATTTCCACGTCTCCGGTTGGAGTAATTCTTCCTTGAACGCTGGGTGAAAGTTTTATCTCACCTTCGACAAAAGCCTCTACAATCGCTCCTAATTCGCTTATTCTTCCAGAAAAAGTTGACCAAGTTTCTTGCTTTGCTTGGAAACTCATTTGATGAAAATGCTCGGTAATCTTCGTTACTCTTTCTTGATGAGATGCTTTCGGAGGAGCTAATTCAATAATCGGTCTCAAATCTAGCAGCGCATTTCCTTCCCCAGAAATCCCTTCATTTAGTTTTACTACCATCCTCTGTAAAGTTGGCTGACGCTCCCATAAATTAGCCGCAGCTTCTGCTAAATCCGAAATATTCCACATTAGTTCGCTACCATCTGGATGGGGAACTTTAGCTTCAGCAAAAATTTGTCTGGAACCGCTTTTCGTTCCCCAAATTTGTAAATCTGGAGCAGCAGCATATAGCGGAACTCCTAATTTTAAAGACAATTGTGCTTCAAAACCAGTGGAGTTGTAACATATCATAAAAGACTTATCTAACCTTAAAGCTTGTTGAATATGCTGTAATAACCGAGGACGTTCTAAAATCTTTTGACTAAGAGGTTTGAGCGAAGAATCATAAGTAGAAAGCAACAGCAAACGATTGCGAGCATGAGAAAAAGGAATTCCTGGCAGCAGTTGTAAATAATAATCGATAATACTTGGATGTAAAGGTACCGATGTTACATAAATTAGCCGGTTGCAAGGATTCCACAACCGAATTAGAGCAAATAGTAATCTTTCTTCGTAATGTTCGTAACCTTCAACCTTTTTTAGTTCTCGCTGGTCAAGACTAATAGAAGGAATAACCAAAATATCAACATCACTAGTATCGCTTTCATCACCTTCAACACATTCCCATCTGTCACGCAAATCTGATTGAAGATAGCGAAATTTTTCAAGTAATTCTTTATCTGTTATATGAAGCATTTTATGGAGTATCAGTTGTTCAGCGGTCGGGTGTAAATTATCAATTATTAATTTTCGCCTTTGTAGTGATGAACATCAATTAATAATTGACTATTATGTCTTTTTTCTTTCCTGTTCCCTTCTGCATAATTTTTCTAGAATTCCTTTGTGCAAATTAGCCATTAAAGTTATTCCTCATAGCCGAAAAGCTGTTCATCCATTCGAGAGATGAGTACAGAGATAACTGCTGTTACCATGACATAGAATATTGTTAACCGAATTAAAAAAATATATATGGCATCTTCTGCACCACTGAAAGGAACCGAATTAGTAGATTGCGCGAAAGCAAATGCTAAGCAAGGAATAGAAACTGCTGCTCTCCAATGTGGATATGGTGGTGAGTTGAATACATTTAAACAAGAATTAAGTAAAGCTTGTGAAGAGATGAATCTACAAGTTTCTGAATTACAAGAATTGATTACAACTCCTGATTCAAGATTAAACATCGGAGTTGGTGAAGTTGTTGCTCCTGACACCCCAGCAGATTTGTAAATCATTGAACAGTTAACAATTCGCAATATGTCCCTCCGGGACACGCTACGCTAACGCAATATCACCCATTTTCTTGTTCCCAGGTTCTACCTGGGAATAGATGTTTCGAGGCTCTGCCTCGTGTTGTACTTGAGCCAGAGTCTCAAGTTATGGGTTCCCAGCCAGAGTCTGGGAACCAATTACTAACAACTAACAACTATCAACTATCAACTAACAACTAACACCTATCAACTATCAATCAATTACAAATTAAGAATAAATCTCGCCAAACTAAAATAAATCAAAACACCAGCAACATCCACTGCTGTAGTAATAAATGGTGCAGACATCAAAGCTGGGTCTAACTTCATCGACCGGAATAAAAACGGTAGCGAAGAACCGGAAACTGAAGCCAAAATAGATATCGCAACTAAACTACTACCAACTGTTATGGCAACTTGCAAATTACGTTCGAGCAAGTATGCCCATACGGTCGCTATAATTCCTAACGTCGTTCCTAATATTGCACCAGCGAGAGCTTCCCTTCCAATTACCTGAATAGTGCCCAAAGAGCGGATTTCATCGGTATTCATACCGCGAATCACCACCGTAGAAGATTGAGCGCCAACGTTACCTCCGGTACCAGTAAGCAAAGGAATGAAAGCCGCTAAGATAACAACTTTTTGTAAAATATCTTCTTCTGATTTAATAATTGTTCCGGTTGCTGTATTGGTGACGAGCAAAACCAGTAACCAAACTACACGTTTGCGAGCAACGGTAAATAAATCTGTTTGAAAGTAATTATCTCCGCTAGACTGCACCCCACCACCAAGAGCGTAAATATCTTCGGTAGTTTCTTCTTGAATAATATCTATCACATCATCGACAGTAATAATACCGACTAAACGGTGTTCCTTATCCACTACAGGAACTGCGAGAAAATCATATTTTTGAATAATTCTAGCGACTTCTTCCTGGTCGGTATCTGTATGAACGCAGATAGGGTCGCGATTGATGATTTCATCAATTGTTTGTTCAGTTCGAGCGGTTACTAATTGTCGTAGCGAAACAATACCAGTTAAATGTCTGGCAGCATCAGTAACATAAAGATAATAAATCATCTCGCTGGCATTGGCTTGACGGCGAATCCGTTCCAAAGCTTGCGCTACAGTAAAATTTTCCTTGAGCAAGATGAATTGAGGAGTCATGATTCGTCCAGCAGTACCGGATTCATAACCCAAAAGTAGAGCAGTAGCTTCTCGTTGATTTGGACTCAGTTGACCTAAGAGACGATTAACAACTTTTGCAGGTAATTCATCAAATAACCTCGCACGGTCATCAGGTGACATTTTATCAACGATATCGAGAACTTCTTGAGAGCGAAATTCTTCTACTAACTTTTCTTGAACGCTGTGGTCAAGATATTCGTATACTTCAATCGCTTCATTTTTAGAAAGCAAGCGAAACACCAGAGCGTGCATTGTCTCCGGTAAACCTTCAATTACTTCTGCCGTATCTGCAGGCTGAACCGGTACGAGAATTGCCTTTGCACCCCGCAAGTCCCCTTGTTCGAGCAGCATTTGCAATTGAGTTCGTACTAAATCGCGTAATTCCCTCCGCGTTGATTCCTGAATGACAGAAGCTACGTTGTTAATTTCGCTCACATTCGGGTATCTCCTCAAGGTAATTTTCAATAAGTCGCTCAATCATAGTTTATGGGAAATTGGTACCTCAAAACGTTCAATTGGTTAATTTTCATTCCGTTGATGGATATTTATAGTAATTTATATTTGTTATTTTATTTCTTTTGATTAACAATATTCTGTTTTAACTATTGTTTAGCTATTAAATTAAGATAATGTTAGTAACGATAAAACAAACAAGTTTTTCTGCCAAAAATTTGAGATTAATAAAAATAAGTTGGTTGTGATTGTAATACTTACACTAAGTTTTTTAATTATTTTCTACAGCCTAGAAAAAAGCATTTCATCTTATTTATAGGTCTTTTTTTATAGTATTTATTGAGAATAATTACTATTAGATAATAATCCACAGTAACTCGATTTATAAAGTTTTATGTATCTTAGTCAACATATTTCTTTCGATAGTACTACTCTTCATTGTTAGCAATTAATATCTTTCCAGAGGGATAGATATTATTTAAAATGACTACAACTAAGCCAAATCCGCTATCAACCGATGCAAAAAACAACAGCGTTGATAACGTTCAGGTGACATTAAAGGTTAACGGTACAGAACATACCCTAAACATCGAACCTCGCGTTACTCTTCTTGATGCATTACGCGAACGTTTAAATTTAACTGGTAGTAAAAAAGGTTGTAATCATGGTCAGTGCGGTGCTTGTACCGTATTAATAAATGGAGAAAGAATTAATTCTTGTTTGGCTTTGGCAGTAATGCATGAAGAAGACGAAATTACAACTATCGAAGGTTTGAGTAAAGGTGACGAACTCCATGCAATGCAAACTGCATTTGTAAATAACGATGGATTTCAATGCGGTTACTGTACCTCCGGTCAAATTTGTTCTGCCGTAGCTTTACTTGATGAAATAGAAGCAGGACAAGCAAGCACTGTAACTGACCTAGAAGAAATAGCCAATCCAAACGCATCAATTGAATTAACCGACACAGAAATTCGCGAACGTATGAGTGGAAACCTTTGTCGTTGCGGTGCTTATCCCCATATAGTCGCTGCTGTTAGAGAAGCGATTTCAGGTTAAAGGTATTTAGAGAGGGGGAAGAGGGGGAAGAGGGGGAAGAGGGGGTAGAAAATTATTTTTCAACTTCTAATTATTACCATGCCCAATTACCAATTACCAATTACCAATTACCAAACTTAAAGAGAGATGAAACCATTTAATTATCAAAAAGCTGATTCTTCAAATGCTGCGGTACAAGAATTAAGCAATAATAATCAAGCTAAGTTTATTGGTGGTGGTACTAATTTACTTGACTTAATGAAATCTGGTGTAGAAGTACCAGATAGTTTAATTGATATCACTAAACTACCTTTAGCCGAGATTACAGAATTACCTAATGGTGGGGTTCGTATTGGTGCTTTAGCTCGTAATACTGCTACTGCAAATCATCCTTTAATTCGGGAAAGATATTCTTTGTTATCTCAAGCATTTCTTTCTGGTGCTACTCAGCAATTACGCAATATGGCTACCGTTGGCGGAAATTTGATGCAAAGAACTCGCTGCTATTATTTCTACGATACAGCAACACCTTGTAATAAACGGGAACCGGGTTCTGGATGTCCAGCAGTAGAAGGTTTTAACCGCATTCATGCCATATTAGGAACTTCCGACCAGTGTATTGCTACTCATCCTTCAGATATGTGCGTCGCTTTAGCCGCTTTGGATGCAGTTGTCAGAGTCGTTAACTCATCGGGAAAAGAAAGAGAAATACCATGCACTCAATTTCACCGTTTACCGGAAGATACACCAAATATTGATACTAATTTACAAGAAAACGAACTAATTACCGCAGTTGATTTACCTCCGTCTTTAACAAATGCAAAGTCTTATTACTTGAAGGTTAGAGATAGAGCATCTTATGCATTTGCTTTGGTTTCGGTAGCTGCTGTATTAGAAATTGAAAATAATTCTATCAAAACAGCACGTTTGGCAATGGGTGGTGTCGCTCATAAACCTTGGAGAGCAGCTAATGCTGAGGACATTTTGGTCGGTTCTTCCCCAACCGAGGAAGTATTTCGACAAGCAGCAGAAACCGCATTACAAGGAAGTGTTGGTTATCAGCATAATAATTTCAAAATTGAACTTGCGAAACGAGCGATTGTGAGAGCGTTGATGACAGTTGCGGAGTAGAAGGAGTGAGGGAGGGAGAGAGTGAGAGAGGGAGGGAAATAAATAATTCATAAGTCTAACTCCGTCTTGGAAAGTTTTGGGAAGAGAAGTTGGGGGGAAGATGTTCTTACCCCAAACTTCGGGACGGAAACCGACACCCAAACTTTCCGCTAACTCATAATTCCTAACTATTTACAAATTAACAATGCCCAATTACCAATCCAAAATCTAAAATCTAAAATCCAAAATCAAAATGGTTGATATAATCGGAAAACCTTTAAATCGCGTTGATGGTAGCCTGAAGGTTACTGGTGGAGCGCAATATTCCGCTGAATTTTCTCAAGAAAATCTAGCTTATGCTGTTGGTATTCCTAGTACTATTGCAAGGGGAAAAATCAAAAGTATTGATACTAGTGCTGCGGAAAGTTTACCTGGTGTGATTAAAGTTATTACTCATAAAAATGCACCAAAATTACAGCCTTTAATACCTTTTATGAAAGGTGGAACCGCAGCAGAAGAATATTTACCTTTTCAAGATAATTCTGTTTACTACAGTGGGGAATATATCGGGTTAGTAATAGCTGATTCTTTAGAACAAGCAACTTATGCTGCTTCCTTGGTTCGATTCACTTATGAAGCAGAAACTCCAATTGTGGAGATGACAAAACATCGTCATGAAGAATTTGAGCCGCAGACAGTTTTTGGTAAAGAACCAAATTTTATCCGGGGTAATCCTCAAAATGCTTTTGATAAATCAGATATCAAAGTAGACGAAATTTACACAACACCAGCTGAAAATCATAATCCTATAGAACCTTCAGCGACAATTGCTGTATGGGAAAACGATAAGCTAACAGTCTACACTTCTACACAAAATACTTACGGAACCAGAAAAGCTTTAGCTGACAGTTTAGAAATCCCCGAAGAAAACATTCGGGTAGTTTGTCAGTTTATCGGTGGTGCATTCGGCTGTAAAGGTGCTTTTTGGTCGCACATGTTATTACCTGCGATTGCTTCTCGTCAGGTCAATCGTCCGGTAAAGTTGGTATTGACTCGCGAAGACATGTTTAACGTTGTCGGACATCGTGCCGAAACCGAGCAAAACGTTAAATTAGGAGCAACTAAGGAAGGTAAATTAACGGCAATTATCCACGATGGTATTACTCATACTTCGATGTACGATAACTTCGTCGAACCCTTCACCGTTGCCACTCATATGATGTACGCTTGTGACAATTTGCAGGCTTCTCAGCGTTTAATACGTTTAAATCGAGTCACCCCCACATTTATGCGTGCTCCTGGTGAAGCTCCGGGGATTTTTGCAATTGAATCGGCGATGGACGAACTAGCTTATGCTTTGAAAATTGACCCCATCGAATTGAGATTAATTAATCACGCCGATACTGACCCCGAAAATGATTTACCTTGGTCGAGTAAGTCTCTCAAAGAATGTTACCAAATTGGTGCAGAAAAATTTGGTTGGTCAAAACGCAATCCCGAAATAGGTTCCATGCGCGATGGACGCTATTTAATTGGTATGGGAATGGCAACAGCAACTTACCCAGCTTTTACATCACCAGCTTCAGCTAAAGCCAAAATGCTTGCAGATGGTAGCGTTGTGGTACAAAGTAGCACTCATGATATGGGTGGTGGTACGGCTACCGTGATGGCGCAACTTATCGCCGATACTTTAGGTTTCCCTTTTGAAAAAGTATCCTTTGAATATGGGGATACCAAATTACCAAAAGCACCAGTCAGCGGTGGTTCGATGACAATCAGTAGCGTAGGTAGTGCGGTGCAGGGTGCTGTCAAAGGACTGCAAGCAAAAGTTTTAGAACTGGGGGGAATCAAGCAAAGTGATTCTTTAACAGTTGAGGATTACGCAAATATTCTCAAGAAAAATAATAAAGAGCAAATTGAAATTGAATACGATGCCAAATTTAAGCAAGAAAAAGAATATTCCAAACATGCTTTCGGAGCGCAATTTGTCGAAGTAAGAATAGACCCCGACTTTGGAGAAGTTCGTATTAACCGTTACACCGGAGCCTTTGCTTGCGGAAAAATTCTTAACCATAAAACAGCGCGATCGCAATTTATGGGAGGAATCATCATGGGTATCGGAATGGCATTAATGGAAGAAACCGTAGTTGACCCAACTTTAGGAAGAGTAATGAACGCAAACCTCGGTGAATACCACGTTCCGGTAAACGCCGACATTCCCGACATTGATATAGAAATGGTCGAAGAAATTGATAATCATGTTAATCCAATTGGTACAAAAGGTGTTGGTGAAATTGGAATTACTGGTGTAGCTGCTGCGGTAGCTAATGCTGTATATCATGCAACAGGTAAACGAATTCGTAACTTACCAATTACCCCCGATAAAGTCATGTAATTAATCAATCCAATTCGCAATATTCTTTGTTCCTAGTCTCTGGCTAGAAATACAGTTTTCGAGGCTCTGCCTCGCATTGGGCGCTTAGGCAGAGCCTCAAGCGATGGGTTCCCAGACTCTGGCTGGGAACCAGTTCTTGCTTCCCAAGACCGCACTTTGCGCTATTCTCTATTTCCTATCTTTAAAATGAAAGAATTAAAAAATATAATTTCAGCAATAGATAATTCAGAAAAAAATAAAAAAACATACTCTATAGCAACATTAGTAAAAGTCAGCGGTTCAACTTATAGAAGTCCCGGTGCGAGAATGTTAATGACTGCTGACGGTAATACTATTGGTGCAATTAGCGGTGGTTGTTTAGAAAGTGATGTTTTTGAAAAATCCCAAGCTGTAATCAAATCTAAAAACCCTATTGTAATTAAATACGATACCACCTCAGAAGAAGATATGATTTGGGGTTTAGGACTTGGTTGTCAGGGAATTGCTTATGTTTTAATCGAACCTTTAGATAAAAATAAATTACAAGAAATTACTTTTATAAAAAAGTGCTTATCAACTCGAACTTATGGAGCTATCGCGACTGTAATTTCAGTTGAAGGTGAATCTGAAATCCAGTTGGGACAGCGTTTATTATTGGGAAATGATAATATTATCAATAATTTAACAAATGATAGCTTACTAACAGAAGTTCTGAGTGATACCAAAGCAGCATTAAGAGATAATCAATCTATTTTAAAAGAATATAGTTTAGAAACAGGAAAAATAGAAGTATTTATCGAAGTAATTCAACCACCTTTATCATTAATAATTTTTGGTGCTGGTTATGATGTTTTACCATTAGTAAATTTCAGCAAACAATTAGGCTGGGATGTAACTGTAGTAGACAACCGCTCTAGAGAAGCTAGTAAAAAAAGATTTGCACAAGCAGATAAAATATTACTTTCTGCTCCCGATGAAATTTTAGAAAACATTGAAATTACAGAGCGTACTGTAGCCGTAGTAATGAGCCATAATTATTTAGATGATTTAGAAATGCTCAAACTACTTGTACCTTCAAAATTAAAATATTTAGGAATACTTGGACCGAAAAAAAGAACAAATCGGATATTAGAAGAATTACAAGCAGAAGGAATTACACCGGATGCTAATATTCATAGTCCCGTTGGATTAGATATAGGAGCAGATAACGCTGAAGAAATCGCTCTTTCTATCGTTTCCGAAATTCAAGCAGTAACATCTCAAAGGAAAGCTGGATTTTTGAGAAATCGTAATGCTCCAATTCATGGGAAGGATAAATTGGCAACGGATAATTTGTAATTGGTAATTGGTAATTGGTAATTGGTAGCTGATGAAAGAGGTTGCTCTACCACACTCTTAATGATAAAACGTACCATTTATTTTATTTCTATTGAACAGTAAAATCTTTTTCAACCGTCTAAATACTGTTCTGTCATTTTAATTTCAGTATCAAAAATTTTTGCATTTACAAAACTCAACATATGAAAATTAAATTTATGGATTTCGGACTTCATATTGTCATAAAAAATTACAAAAAAATAGCTAATTGAGAATAGCTTCATTAATAATGCAAATGTTGTCATTTAATCAACGAAAATACGTTGTTTGGGTATTGGTATAGAAAAGTTGTCGGAATTTTAAATTTTTTTTTGATATAATCTGTTGGGACGTGTACAAGCACTTTTTAGTATTTGAATTAATTTACTAATTTAATAATGTTTTTCAAAAACGTAATTAAAAACTTATTACTTTTCACTGATAGTTATTGATGAAAAATATTGGTTTAATAATATTAGCTGCGGGAAAAGCTAGTCGGATGGGGAAATCTAAACAACTTTTAGCTTATCAAGGAAACAATTTAATATCTCATGCTATAAAAACTGGTTTGAATTCTAATTGTAAATCTGTTGTAGTGGTTTTAGGAGCTTACGCAGAAGAAATTAAATTAGAAATCGATAAATTACCAGTTCAAATTATAGAAAATGCGGATTGGGAAACAGGAATGTCTTCTTCAATTCGTGCGGGTATTAATGCTATTCAACAAAGTAATTTCAATTTAGATGCTGTAATTATTGCACTTGCTGACCAACCTTTAATTTCTGAAACTGTTTTTAATCAATTAATTGAGAAATATCGGGAAACAAAAAATAAAATTATTGCTGCTGCTTACGATGATATTGTTGGTGTTCCGGCTTTATTTGATAAAAATTTTTTCTCAGAATTGATGAATATTGAAGGTGATAGAGGAGCAAAAGCTTTGATTCGTAAATATCGAGATGAAGTGTTAACTATTCCGGTAGCGGAAGCAGCGATTGATATTGATACAAAGGATGATTATGAGAAGTTGTTGAATACTTAATTCATTATTCTATTTCAGTCTTTACTATGGTACTCGCAAGATTTGGATAAAAGTACATTCACTATAGCTAGCGATGGTTTGTCCATCTGGACTGATGGCTGCACAACGTCCCCATTCTGATAGTTCCGCTAAATGTTTACCTGTTGCACAATCCCACACCATCAAAGGACTGTCATCATAATATTTCCCTCCACTACGATAGTTTTCATCACCATTCAATAAACGCTGCTTAGCACCTTCTATTCCTCCCAATACTACACCATCACTTGGAGCAGAATTTTGTCCACCTAATACTGCATCATATTCTTTCGGTTGTTTCTCTTCCATTAGTGAAATTAGTATTATTTACCATTCTATTAATATATAATGGTGCGTTACGGCATTATCACAACAGTAATTTTTCATTCAAATTAACTCGTGCCGTAACACACCCTACAATTTAAACCACGCCAATTTAGAAGGTGCAATTGTAGAAGGTACAAATTTCGATGGAGCGATATTTTGTAGAACAATTATGCCAGACGGTAACGTTAGAAATGATGGTTGTTGAATTATTAAACTTGAAAATTTAAACGCTGTTGTAATTCAGCTCTTTTTAACTTACATCTTGCATCATTCTCAACAACCTCCTTAGAATAAATTCTCAGACTAATATAAAAAGTCAGATAAATCAGACTAGGCAAGGTTTTTAGTGCGTTTCAACGTACTTTGTTTTTTAGCCTTGAGAGCAGTGCGTTGCCGGGGTTCCCCCGGTTGTAGCAACTGCGGAGAATTGATTCCAAGGTGGTTTTTGCAAGTGGTTCAAGATGTTAGTTTTAAAAGACTTTTGCTATGAGACAGGGACTTACAGTCTCTGCTGGAGCTGAGCCAAACCTTCATTTCCATCAATTACCTTTACAGAACCATCACGAACTTCATCCCGTCTTCTTTTAGCTTCACTTGTCCAAGCTGTTTGAATTTCTGGGTCGGTATCAAATTCTAAACTCTTTACTATTCCCTATCCCCCATTCCCCATTCCCAATTCCCCATTCCTATATATATTTCTATATAGTTTCGATAAGAATTAGACCAAAACCACCGTATAATAACATTTACCTATAACCTTGACTCGGGAGAATAAAGCCATGCCAATGGCAGTAGGAGTAATCGAAACACTAAGTTTTCCTGCAATACTTATAGCCTCGGATACGATGGTTAAAGCAGCCGCTGTTTCAATAGTTTTTTACGACAAGTCAGAAAGCGGACGCTTCTTTGTCGCTGTCAGGGGCAGGGTTTCTGAAGTCACCCGTGCTGTGGAAGCGGGGATTGAAGTTGTTGAAAAAGAATCTCATGGAGGGCAAGTAATGGAATATTACATCGTTCCCAATCCTCCAGAAAATGTGGAAAGCGTTTTACCAATCCATTTCACTTCAAAATCAGAACCTTTCCGTTTATAGCGATTGGTCGATTTCTGAGATGATAAATAATATATCGGTAGCTATCTGCTATTGGTAGCACCCCATAAGTTTATTAATACAGGAGATTATATATGCCACTACAGGCAGTTGGTGCTTTAGAAACTAAAGGTTTTCCTGCCGTATTAGCTGCGGCTGATGCAATGGTAAAAGCCGGTCGAGTTACGCTTGTTGGCTATATCAGAGTTGGTAGCGCTCGATTTACGGTTAATATTCGCGGTGATGTTTCGGAGGTTAAAACTGCTATGGCTGCTGGGGTTGAAGCCGCAGAAAGCTGTTATGGTGGAACCCTTGAATCCTGGGTGATTATTCCTCGTCCCCATGAAAACGTTGAAGCTGTTTTACCAATCGCTTATTCGGAATCTGTGGAAGAATATCGACTTGCTGTCGAAAATCCCATCGTAGGTAGAGCTAACGGTCGTTAGTAAAAAGGAATGTCTTGGGCTGTATTAGGCAAAGCAAATTAATGTTACGTTACTACCGACATTACTAGAACTTTTATACTACATGCCCAACATCCGATTTATGTATAGTATTTAGTATTTATAATCAATCGATACAATTAATTAACTGAAGAACCAAAACTTTTAATTGAATAAAAAATAATTGGAATTACCTGAAATTAACTGAAAAGTTTTAATTGAAGACAATAATAACTGAAATTACCTGAAATTAACTGACAATTATCTGTATTGAAAATATCACCCGTTCGGGTACTTCCCTGTTATTAGTATTTTTTTCACAATAATTGTGACATAGAGATATAGTTGCTCCAATTCATTTACAGTAACGGGGGTCGAAGAAAAACAATATTATGATTAATCATAGATAATAATTTAAATTTCAGTTTAAATTTCAGACTCTACTACTTAATTAGCCAAACTTGACAGCTAATTTTTTCACAAAAATTTACTGATAAGTTTATAATGAAAACTTTTAATACATACTATGCAATATTGTAACTGTATCAAATGTAATGATATACAAACAAAATTCAGAGATTGACAAAGTATGTGTAAAAATCAATACTAAATGGATTGTAGAGTTTAAAGATGAAACTAATATGTTTAAAGCAGCGTCTCGTTGAACATGAATTCTATTGCTTACGCGAAAAATAGTCTTTTGTTATTGGCTTTTCAATCCACTTAGCCGGTAATTTGTAAATATGCCCTAAGACATATTTAAAGAATTGAACTGAAAACTAAATATTTTCCTTTGCAAAAGTTTACATTAGCTCAAAGCATGGAAGATAGCTTAAAAACACAATTAAATAACTTATTGTATTGATTATTTTTGATTAGTTTTTAAGTAAATGGGGAAAATTCTGCATAACTAGACTGTAAACAGGCGTATTAAAGTATAGGGTCTATTATCAAGTCCATACAATTTATTGGATATTTTAGCCTGATGTGGCGACAAATAGTTAAATACACCAATTGTGATAAGTGGGGGTTGTGATGCAAACTTTAAAGCAGGGTTTTGAGGAGCGCAATCTCAATATGACATCTGAAGCAGAAAAGATAAAAGAATATTGGCAGAATCGCTTGGCTGATGAATGTTCGCAACACAGTGAAGCGACAAGAGCGAGTATCACCAAATGGCTGATTGGAAGTGATAAAGAACGCTTTGAAAACCTCAACGTCAAAGAATTAAAAATTGCCAAGCAAGCGATGGAGTATCGCTATCGAATTTTGTGTCAACGCTATTTGGGGTTGGGTCGAGAACGCGCTTATCGTAACTTGATTACTCGTTTGGGAAGCTTAGCTACATTGCGTTCCAAGATTCAAACTTGGATTTCATTAAGTCGCGATCGCCAGCGTAAAGTGTTGGATGTTTTGCAAGAAATCCTGCAAGAATTACTGCAAAGCGATAAATATATGGTTTCTCAGATGGCTTGTATTTCTGAGTTTACCCAAGATAGTAGATTAAGAAATGCCTTAGTGTTTGCCAGTTTAGAAGAGTATTGCATGCGACCAATACGCAATCAGCCATTACTGGTATATCGCTTCGTCAACTATTTGAAGAGAACCCAAAGGGGTGGTTTAACCCAGGTACCAACTAAAGATATGGTACGTTTGGTTTCTGAAGAAGTACTTGGTGAAGATGGGGAAAATCGGGTTAGCTTGGTAGACCAAAACGCGATAGAAGATTACCAAGAAGAAGAAAAAGCCCAAGAACAGCAGCTACAGCGTCAATTAGTAAAAACAGAATTTGAGGAATATCTCAAAGAAAACCTGGGAGAAGACGCTACCAAATGGCTTCAGATGTACCTAAAAGGTTTTACTCAAGACGCTATTGCGAAAAAATTGGGTAAACCAATCAAAGAAATTTATCGGTTGCGAGAAAAAATTGGCTATCATGCAGTACGGGTTTTTGCACTCAAAGATAAACCAGAGTTAGTTGCAAACTGGCTGGAAACTTCTTTGCTCGAACATAATTTAGGCTTGACACCGAATCAATGGGAGAAATTGCAAGAAAAAATATCACCCGTGCAAAAGCAAGTTTTAGAAATGTCCAAAATGGGTAAAACCACAGAAGAAATCGCCAAAAATCTCAAGCGTAAAACTCATCAAGTGATGGGAGAGTGGACAAAAGTGTATTTAGCGGCTCAAGCTATACGCGGTGAATAAGGATTGTAAGCAATGTTTTGACATATATAGTCAAACAATTGCATCTACTTCCTTGATTCCAGACTTCCCAAATGCAGACTATTACCTTTGATTTACTGAAAAGTTTTTGTCAATATAGTGCCAAATGCCGTTATAAGCGAATACGATGGAGTAAAATATTAAACGATTTGACCTATGTTGTCTTCCGAAGGCAAACCAACTGATACTAACTCAGTAACTGCCAATCAAAAGCCATCTAAGACTATAGGGACTGACGGTGCATCATCTCACAGCTCAGACCAACAGCTTGAGCGTTTGCAGATATTTCGACTAATAGAAGAAGGTATCTTGTGTTTTGAGGCTTGCCTCTACCATCAGATTTTACCAGTAAAGTTGGAATATAACACTCTGTTGTTGGGCATCGTTAACCCTAAAGACAAAGTAGCATTAGATTACGTAAACAGTATATTATCTTACTTAAAAATTGCGGTATCAACTCAGTCCGTATCGGCAGATACTCATCGCATTATATTGTCAGAATATCTTAGCTATAAAAACGCATCAGAAGAGTCTAAATTATCTGCAAAGAAAACCCGAATAGATGGTAATAGTACTAGAAAAGTTGCTAATGCATTAATTACCGAAAATTTGGAAGAAGAGTTAGTTCCAGGAGATAATACCTTAATACTATTTGATTCTTCTAATGGACTTAGCTTTAAAAATTTATCTAATAAAGAGCGCAAAAAACCTGCTTTTGCTACACCTTTAAATAATGTAAGTAAGCAAAAATCCGATAGAAAAAAAACGGATACAAATATTTTTGAAATCGTATCAGCAGAGAATTTACCTGTATTAAGATTACCTTTACCAGAATCATTTAGTGATGATGACCTACTCCCAATACTTCCACCTAAGACGCTACTTAACGAACTATTAGCAAGAGTTCTGGAAGGAGGGATTGGTCGCTTATATTTGGAAAGACAGACTTACCAAGGTAGAATACTTTGGAGTTTAAATGGGATAGTGCAGTCAGTAGTAGAAGAACTTCCACTATCAGCTTTTCAAGGGGTACTTAATGAATTGAAGCGCTTGAGTTCTTTACCTTCAATGACATTAAACCAAGCAAAACAAGTAGAAATAGAATGCTTGTATCAGAAACAGCGATTATTGTTACGCTTGCGAGTAATGCCAGGAATGTACGGTGAAGAAGCTACTTTACAGGTATTGCGTGGAGCTGCATTAAAGTTTTATCAGCAACAACAGTTAACTCGTATTAGTCGTGATGCTTTGGGAACTTCTCAACAGTTAAGCTATAAAGTACGCGAACTACAGCAAAGACTGGCTTTGAATACAAAAGATTTGAATCCCGAACAGTTAGAAGCAATAGAATCCTTGAATGAAATTGTAGAAGATTTAGAACGTCGTTTAAAGATACTTACAGATATTCCCACTTTGTGAATTAAGAGTATGGAATAGGAAGTAGGAAGTAGGAAATAGAGTTGATTTAGTTGTGATTACTCATAATCACCCTGTGCAAAATTTGAAAAAACCTCTTTCTACTCTTTACTCATTACTTCCTACCTACTCATTACTCATTACTCACTACTCATTACTCTCTACTGCCTAAAAACATTTTCGATAAATACTCAGTAAAACCGCTGATGAGTATTACTAAATTATTGTGTTGTAATAGAAACACTAAACGACCTGTTTTAGATTTTACGGAAAGTTGAGCCAGTCCGCTCTTAGGGATTACCTAAGTTGAGGAAGCATAAGTGGGAAGAGTATATTCTTCTCGCAAACTTTTTAAACACATTTTAGATTGAAAGATTGAACTTCTAGTTGTGGTTTACAACGACGAAGATATTCATCATTGAATCCATAATAAATTTCTTGTGGGAAACGATTTTGTTACTTTTCTTGTGAGGAGAAACAATTAAAAATTCCTGCATTATAAATTTAAAATACAGTGGCTCTACATATATAAACCTTTCCTTCATACAGTTTTTTATTTATTTGTGGTAGATATTTCATGCAGACAGAGGTTTTTAGTGAAATTTTCCCTTTAATGAGTACGGCCAATCCCCAAACTTTAGAATGGCTGCTTAACGTTGCAACAATGCACGAATACCCAGCAGGAAGAGCTGTTTTGATGGAAGATTCTTGGGGTAATGCAGTTTATTTTATAGTATCGGGTTGGGTAAAAGTTCGGCGTACTACCAGCGAAGATACTCGTGCTTTAGCGATTTTGGGTAAAGGTGATTTTTTTGGGGAAATGGCGATTTTAGATGAATCTCCTCGTTCTACTGATGTAATTGCTCTTTCTCCAGTTGAGTTAATCAGCGTATCGAGGGAGAGCTTTATTCAGATATTATTTAAAGACCCCCAGCTGCATCACCGAATGCTGCAACTGATGGTAAGACGGATGCGTTACGTTAATTTACGTTTACAAATGCGAGCTTCACCACCAGCAGTAAAACTGTCTCATACTTTGGTTTCTTTGGGTGAGAGCTACGGTGAAGAAGCTGAAAGAGGAAAAGATATTTACAATATTCCTTTTCAAGATTTAGCGGACGTTACCGACATATGTATAGAAGAAACTACCCAAATCATGGAAAAACTTCACGAAAAGTCTTGGGTGAACATCAATACTGCTCAAGATACAATCCACTTGCTCAATTTCAAGCAATTAGTCAATTTGGCTGGCAGAATTTGAGATAAGTACTATGTGAAGGTTAAAGGTTAAAGGTCAAAGGTTAAAGTTTTAATAATTTCCTAATCTAACTGCATAGTGTTATAAGTACAGCTTATAAATAAATATACTTGATAATGCCGGTTTTTTGATAATGATTTTTTTCTTTTTTCCAAAAATCGTGTTGTTTTGTTTTTTGTTACAGCAAAACCGCATCAAGTTATAAGTTATAAGTTAGATTACAAATCTTGACCGATAAATTAAAACAAAATGACCGAAGTAACTGCTCCTCCAAGCCAAAGTTCTAAGAAACCAAATACAGCAACAATCAATTATCAAGTTGGAATGTCCAATCCTCAAAGTCATCTGTTTGAGGTAACTTTACATTTAGAAGATTATTCGCTATCAACTTTAGATTTGAAAATGCCAGTTTGGACTCCTGGTTCTTATTTAGTGCGGGAATATTCCAAAAATTTACAAGATTTTTCAGCTTTTAGTGACGATAAAGCTTTAAATTGGCGAAAAATAAGTAAAAATCATTGGCAAATCGATACAAATGGCATTTCAAAAGTAACAGTCAAATACCGTATTTTTGCGAACGAGTTAACCGTCCGAACAAATCACTTGGATGCTACCCACGGTTATTTTAATGGAGCAGCAATATTTTTCAGAATACCAAAATTTGATAAACAACCAATCAGCGTTACCATTCAAACACCAAACCCTGAATGGCATGTCACTACAACATTACCAGTAGTTGAAGCCCAAAAAAATACTTTTGTTGCTCAAGACTTTGATACTCTTGTAGACAGTCCTTTTGAAATTGGAACCCATCAAATATATGACTTCGAGGTACGTTCTTTACCCCATCAGTTAGCAATTTGGGGGAAAGGTAAAGTCGAAGTCGAACCAATGATTGAGGATATCAAGAAAATCATCGAAGTAGAAGCAGATATGTTTGAGGGTTTACCTTACGAACGATATTTATTTTTGCTTCACTTATCCGCTCAATCTTTCGGTGGATTGGAACATAAGAACTCTTGTTCGTTAATTTATCGTCGTTTTGGATTCAACGACCGCGAAAAATACGAACGTTTCATGCAATTGGTAGCTCATGAATTTTTCCACCTATGGAACGTGAAGCGGATTCGTCCCAAAGAATTAGAAGTGTTTGATTACGACCAAGAAAACTATACACCTTCTCTGTGGTTTTGCGAGGGAACTACAAGCTACTACGATTTATTGATTCCTTTGAGAGCGGGAATTTATGATGTTAAAACATACCTGAATAATTTAAGTAAAGAAATCACCCGATATCAAACCACACCGGGACGAAAAGTACAACCCGTTTCCGAATCTAGTTTTGATGCTTGGATAAAACTTTACCGTCAAGATGCTAATAGCCCAAATTCTCAAATCTCCTATTATTTAAAAGGGGAAATGATTACATTGTTGCTAGACTTGCTGATTCGTTCTCGTCATCAAAATCAGCGTTCTCTTGATGATGTCATGCTGAAATTATGGCAAAAATTTGGAAAAGAAGAAATAGGCTATACTGCTGAAGAATTGAAGCAAATTATTGAATCAGTGGCTGGAACAGATTTAACAGAATTCTTTCAAAGTTACATTCACGGAATAGAAGAATTACCTTTTAACGAATACCTCAAACCTTTTGGATTAAAGTTAGTTGTAGATAAGATAAGTGAGCCATTTTTAGGAATTAAAGTAGTTAGTAATAACGGCAAAGAATCAATTAAATTTGTAGAATATGATTCCCCTGCACAAATCGCTGGAATAGATGCAGGTGATGAATTATTAGCAATAGATGGAATTAAAGTAACCGCAAATCAATTGAACGAAAGGCTGAAAGATTATCAACCGCAGGATACTATTGAAATCACCGTATTTCATCAAGATGAACTGCGTAATTATAGCGTTACCTTAGATGAACCCCGAGCAACTAAATATGAGGTAGTACCAATTAAAAATCCTTCTGCTACTCAGAAAGAGAATTTTGCAAAGTTCTTAGGAGTGTAGTTATTCAGATTGTAGGTTGGGTTAGACACGAGGAGCAATGTTGATTTGTAACGAGAATCTTTGTTCATCGTGTCGTAACCCAACATCATGATTGTAGATGAATATTACAAAAAACCGATACGCTAGTGTTGGGTTACGGTTCAAATAGAAGTCATTCTTTGGTATTTATCATTTTTCGTGAACCTAACCCAACCTACAATATAGAAGTTTTCAGTTGAATAGAATACACCCCTCTCCTTGATAAGGAGAGGGGAAAGGGGTGAGGTTTATCAGAGTGTATTGCACCCAATTGAGAACCGCTATATTTAATTAAACAAATAATTTCACAACACCAGTAATATTATCCCCACCATATCCTTTATCAACAGCATTCAAATAAACTTGATGAATTGCTTCTGAAGTTGGAACTTTAGCTTTAATATCCACAGCAGTTTGCATCACATAACGAAAATCTTTCTCTACCAAATCTATCGGAAACATTCCTTGATGATTATCTTTTAAGATTAAATTTGCAGCATTCTTCACTGCTGGACTTATTACTGGTAAATTACCTAAATATTGAATTGCTTTTTCTAATTCCAAACCGTTTTTAGTTAACATCCCAATAACTTCAGCAAATGCAGCAATTTGAATCCCAAACATTGCATTAACAGCCAGTTTCATAGCCATTCCCTCACCGATATCTCCGACATGATTGATTTTTGCACCACCAGCAGATAGCAGAACTTTTTCTGTTCGGTTTAATATTTCCACTTTTCCCCCTACTAAATAAACAAGATTTCCACTATCAGCTTGGGGACGAGTACCAACCACGGGAGCATCAAGAAACTCGACTCCACTACTTGTGATTTCTGCTGCTAATTCTTTTACCCAATTAACGGTTAAAGTACTTGATTCAATTGCAATTGTATTTTGATTCATCCCCGATAACGCACCTGTTTCGGAATCCAACCAAACTGCTTTTGAAGCATTGATATCCGTAACCATGCTAATCACGATATCGGCTGATTTTGCTGCAAGTTTTGGTGTAGTTGCGACAGTTGCACCTTTTGCAGCTAAAGGTTTTGTTGATTCGGGGGAGCGGTTCCAAACTGTTACGTTATAACCTGCTTTTAACAGATTAACAGCCATACGAGAACCCATCGCACCTAGTCCGAGTACTGCGATTTTTTGATTATTCATATTTTGATGTTGGTATTGGTTTATCGAATCGGATTAATAAGAATATAGTTGCTGCGGAAAAAACAATAAATACTAAATAATGAATTAAACTCATGTAAATCGTACACGAATCACAAACCCACAATTCTTAAACTTTTAACCTTTGACCTTTGAGCTTAAAAATGGATTTATCGGTACTGCAAATTTTTGTAGAAGTGATGCGACATGGTAGTTTTGCAGCAGTAGCAAGGGAAAGAAATATTGACCCTTCTTCTGTTTCTCGGACGATTGCTGGTTTGGAATCTGAGCTTAGTATCCGGTTGTTTCAAAGAACAACTCGTAAGTTGTCTCCTACTGAAGCAGGAATCACTTATTTCCAGCGGGTTGAACCATTAATCGAAGAAATACAGCAAGCAGCAGAGATTGCAAAAGATATTTCTGGAAATCCCAAGGGAACAATTCGTGTAACAGCTTCGGTTTCGTTTGGACTTAAATGTATTGTTCCGTTGTTACCGAAGTTGGAGAAAAATTATCCAGAATTAACAGTCGATTTATTATTAACGGATTCAGTTGTTGATTTATTGACCGAAAGAATTGATATTGCAATTCGTTTGGGACAACTGACTGATTCAACTTTAATTGCTCAAAGATTAATGCAAACCCATTATTATGTTTGTGCTAGTCCGGATTATTTAGAGCGATTTGGAACACCGAAAATACCAAAAGATATTGAGCAACATAATTGTCTTTTATTTCCGTTACCAGGTTTTAATACTCGGTGGATATTTAAATATAAAAAAGAGAATATACAAGAAATTTTGATTCAAGGTAATACAATTATTTCTAATGCTATTGCTTTACAACAATGTGCAATCAACGGAATGGGTTTAGCGTTACTTGCTGATTGGTTAATTGATGACAATATTGGTAATGGTGAATTAGTTAAATTATTTCCAGATTATCAAGTAACTGCAACAGATTTCAATACCGCAGCTTGGTTAATTTATCCCGGTCGTGCTTATATTCCTCTGAAAGTAAGAGTGTTTGTTGAGGAATTGAAAAAATATATTTCAACAAGTTAATTTATAGTAATTTTAGATGAATATTATGAAATACTTATAGGTAATTTAGGTTAGGTTGAAAATATAGATTTGCTAGTTGAAAATTATACTTTTTTAAATCTAACCAAAATTAAAAACTTGTATAGCAGCTAAACAAAAGGGAGCTAGTATATGGGCGATATAAATAGTTCTAGAGAAGCATTAGAACGGGAGTTACAAGAAATGGACATCGCATTCTTGAATGCAGTTCTCAATCATGATGTTTCCTATGTAGAGCGTACTTTACCCAGTGATTTTTTATCAGTATTTCCAGACGGTCGGGTTGCTGATAAAGCTGCGGAATTAGAAAATGTAAAAAACGTGGAGCTTGAGTCCTTTTCTACCGATGATATACAAGTGCATTGGTACGGTAATACAGTTGCAATTATTAATTTCCGTCTTTCACTAAAAATGCAAGGACAGGACACAAAACAAGTACGTGATTCTCATGTTTATGTACAGCGAGATGGACGTTGGCAAATGGTAATGGGACAAACAACCCCAATATTAACTTAGTAGCATGTAGGTTGGGTTAGACACGAAAAGTAATTTAATCACCGACAAAAATTAATAATCGTGTCGTAACCCAACATTTTGACTATAGATAAATATTGCAAAATACTGATAAATTGATGTTGGGTTACGGTTCAAATGTAAATTGTTGGTTGGTGATTAAATTTAAAGTGAACTTAACCCAACCTACAATAATTTATATTTTAATTTTTTTGATTTTTTTATTTGTTTTATTTTCATTTAAGTATTAATTATTATAATTAGCCCGCAAAAGCGGGCTTTATAATTTTATTCCAATCTATCAACCGTATTTCTTTAAAACCCCCGGTTCTTGCTGCATTGGTAACACGTCCAAAGTATCGATTTGAGAACAGTATTTTAAATCATCATTGCAATCTAAACCCAATAAACGTTTTCCATGACTAGCATGCTTAAACATTTGGTATAAATCGTTTTTCCATTGAGAATAAAGTGCCATTGCTGCAATTACTTCATCGTTACCCGCAACATCATCTATAGATAACTTAGTTTTTTCCAATAGATGAAAAGCAATCGCACCAGCACAAGCAGTATCCTCTAAAGAGTAACTACCTTGCCATCCAGAACCAACTATCCAGATATTTTCTGGCTTATTTTTGACTAAATATTCCACTACAGAAGTTAGATTTACAAACGCTCCTGTAATAACCGTTTGAGCTGACTGTATTCTCTGTAAAGCACGAGTACCGTTGGTGGTACTAATAAACAAGCGCTTTCCTTCTACGACATCTTGTGTGCAGTCAAGAGGAGAATTCCCTAAATCAAAATTGGGTACTTTTGCACCACCCCTTTCTCCTGCTCGCAAACGTTTTTGGGCAGGAAACTTTTCGCTCACTTCAACAAGTTTATCCAAATCGCTGAAGAATTGAACCGCTTCTCCACCGTGAGCCAAAACCGTTGCCATTGTTGTAGTTGCGCGTAACACATCAACTGCGATCGCACATTGTGGCATGTCTTTGGTTGGGGTTTCTTCCGGAGCATGATAAATAAATAATTTCACGCGCTTGATACACCTGCTTTTATGTACTGCCGAGATTTTAATACGCTGCCGGGGTCAATGGTAATTGATAATTGGTAATTAATAGTTGGGGATTGGGAATTGGGGATTGGGGATTGGTAATTGTTCGCTGCTCACTGATAACTGTTACCCGTTCACTGTTAACTCTTCGCTGTTGGCTGTAGTCTGGAAGAAGAACAACCTCGAAAATATATTAACTTGGTGTTCGGCTGGTGTTTAAATTTCGCAATATCTTTCAATCCAAAATCTAAAATCCACAATCCAAAATCAAGATGGCTCCTTTACCAAATTACCGTCCCAAACAACTTTCTCTCGGTCCGTTGGAAGCGGAGATTTTAAATATTGTTTGGCAGTTGAATAAGGTTACGGTAAAAAATGTACATGACCGTATTTTGTCTGACCCCAACCGCGAATTAGCTTATACTTCAGTTACTACTGTTTTACGACGACTAACTCAAAAAGGTTGGCTCGAATGTAATAAACAAGGAAAAGCTTTTTATTGGCAGCCACTGTTAACAAAGCAACAAGCAGAAGTTATTCAAGCCCACGAACAATTACAGAAATTTCTCAAGGTGGGAAATCCCGATGTAATTGCAGCTTTTGCTGATAGTTTAGATGAAGCTGATTCTGAGAAAATACAAGCAATAGCAAGACGAATTCAAGCTGCACGAAAAGCAAGGGAGGAAGAATAAATGCATTTACTGATAATTTTTGCAGCTTTATTAGTTGCTGGTACCATCAGATATCACTGTACTCGAAGCATTGGTAGATGGAACGAACGCTGGCACAAAGCACTATTTTTCTTTTTATTTCCTCCCCTATTAATTTTCACTACAACGTTTGCTTTACTGTTCATGGGACCTCAAGGCACAATGGGAGGATTACAAACGGGCTGCTACAGCTATGTAATCGCATTGCTCGCTATTGTATTTTTCGCCATCGTACTTATCAAACAGCTATGGCAAGGCTGGTTATCTGTAAATTCTTTACGTGACTGTCGTGAAGCTAATATTGCAGGGAAAAAAGTTCGTTTGTTAGATACGGAAGCATTATTTGCTGGTCAGATTGGGTTTTTTAAACCTGAATTAGTATTAAGTTCTGGATTGTTAGAAACTCTTTCGAGCAATCATTTAGAAACCGTTTTAGCGCACGAGCAAGGTCATTATTATTATCGCGATACGTTCTGGTTTTTTTGGCTTGGTTGGATGCGAGAATGCACTTCCTGGCTACCTAATACAGAAGCTTTGTGGGAAGAATTGCTGACCTTACGCGAATTAAGAGCTGACGCTCATGCAGTTTCATCTGTAGACCCGTTACTGCTAGCGGAATCCCTGTTAATGGTTGTTAACAGTCCTCTTATATCTTCAGAAGTATTCTGTGCAGCTTTAGGTTCTCCCGGTGCAAAGCGTTTGGAAGAAAGGGTAGAAGCTCTTTTATCTCCACCACAAACAACTCAAAAGCTCGAATTTACATCTTTGAATTGGCTCGTATGGACTTTTGTTCCTTTAGTTAGCGTAGTTTTTCATAGTTAAATTGGAAATAGGGAATAGGGAATAGGGCATTGGGCATTGGGCATTGTTTTATAATTAAATAGCTTTAAATAAAATAAATTACCAACTAACAATTACCAATTACCAATTACCCATTACCTTTAGTAATAACACTAATTCTCCCATCCGCTTCCATGTAAGCTCTTTTCACTTTTTCAACAGATTCTACACCTTGCTGTCGTAACTGACTCATTAATTCTTCTTCAGTTAGAAGCTCTTGCTGCATATTTTCGTTAACCAAACAACCGTCTTCTATCAGTATTAAAGGTGGAGGGCTGACTAAACTACCTACAGCAGGAATTTTGTATCCCAACCAGTTAAGAAAATAACTCCAAAAAATTATTGTTCCGACTAAAATTATTCCTTCGGAAATAGATGTATAGTCACTTGCCATTGCGTTTTGAGCAGCTTCGGCAAAAAGCACTACTACAAGTACATCGTTAATACCTACGGTTCCAATTTGTCGATTTGGTAAAATACGTAAAACAGCAAACAAAGCTAAGTAAACTAACGAGCCACGGATAAATAATTCCGCTATAGAAGTGCTAGGAATTAAGATTGTTTGCCAGTCTATGCGG
>JBCBHT010000049.1:0-31965 GCA_038525335.1 Cyanobacteria bacterium J06621_15
ATAATGGTTCTCATAATCATCATCGAATTCAGAATAATTCGCGTCAATCACACGGGTGTCTAAATCATGACCTTCTCTTAATTGTGGTAAATTTCTTCCTCGCAATTGTTTTCTAACCATTTTGACTCCTAATTTAATTAGTTAAAAATTTCGCTTATGAATGATGTAACACAGAAAAGCTAGTTATTTTTATCTCCATCAGAACCCCAGATATCCTCTTGCTCAATTAGTTTTTGACGAAACTGTTCGGTATCTGTGACTGACGATGAACTTTCTTCTGGCTGTGTATTTTTAGCTGTAGCTGGAAGATATAAATACTGAGGACAGTATTTTTGAACAAGTTGGATGTAGTTATATCGGTCTTTTCCATCAATTCGAGTTGCAGGTGGTCCTTGCATCCAAGAGGGAATTTCAATTCTCCTCTTCTCTCTTTCACCTCCATCTGGACGAATTAAATAAGCCCAACCCGCACAACGCTTATTACCTTCAACATTAGTATCGGTAATAGCTTGAGCGTAGAGCCAAACAATTGCATCTTTGATAGTTTGAGATTTACCCGCGAGAGCTTTTGCACCACCTAACATCGCTTGAGTATCGCCGTGACTGGCAAAGGAAACCGACATATTAGCTTGTCGCAAAAATTGCACTACTGCTTCCCAGAACTTCGGCATAACAGTAGAATCAATCGTATCTATTTCGCTGGAATAATTGGACATTTCGTCAAGCGATAAGTGCAAATGATAATCGTCGAAAGGTTCATATTCTTTGGTTTCATCGCCAGCTTCTGCGATTCTCCAAAACGCAATGCGTGTAAATTCACGTATGGCATTAGTAGCTTCAATAAATTTGTAACCGCGTCCAAAAACTTTTATGCCCTTCCACTGCTGACCCTTCGCAAAAGGATTAATCATCCAGACAAGATGACCAAGTTTAATATGTTCAGCAATCAAATAACCCAATTTTGAGGTTTTACCGCTACCCTTCTCTTTACCAACTATCCCTACTGTATTTTCATAGACTAGCGATTTAACCTCTACATACTTTTCTTTTGAGCTACTGTGTGGGTTAAATCCATTCAAAGCATCATGATTATTAGATACTGAAGCTTCGATAGGACTTGTTTGGTAAAAACTTGGTACTTCCTTGCTTCGTTCAGCTTTTCCTGAATCATTTGGCTGTTGAGTAGAGTTAGGTATTAGGGTATTGTGTGGTGCTGATGCTTCTTGATTTTTTTGAACTGGTGGTGGCATTGGGAGAGAATTATTGTGCAATTGAGATTGGGTGGGAAAAAAATTTTCAGAGGAAGCTAATAAAAGTTGAGGCTTGGTACTCCGTTTTTTACTGGCTAACTCCCAAAACACTAAACTTGATGTTCCAACAGATGCGATAGCTGCACCACCAAATCTTAAAAAGGACTTTGCTGGTTCTGGCATTTCAACTTCTACAATTTGCTGTTGGGTCGAATATGGTGTTGCTGATTGTTGGATTGTGTTAGTGCTAAAACTACTGGTAAACATCCAACCTCCCACTAGCAGAGTTATGGGTGCGAATATTAGTTTACTTGGCATTGTTACCCCCTTTGAGTTTGGTTGAGGGTTTGTCTTCTGGTATCTGTTGTTTATTTAATGGAGTCGCGGGGATTGGTTCTGGTTCTAATTGTTGATAATCAGATATCTGTGCATCTTTGGGACTTGCTTTTTTACCAAACCAATCAGTCTTTTCAAGCTCGGATGCAACTGGATTTAGCCCTTTAACACGTAAAGCTTCCAACATCGTAGCTTTCACTTCGTCTAACCGAAGCCGTGTATTTTGAGCAATCGTAACTAAATTAAATCGCTGTGTAGTTTCTCGTCTGCTATTTGAGATAATATTCAACTTGACCAAGCCACTTGCAGCAAGTTCGGCAGAATCGATTGGAATAGTTACCCAAGAACCCGTACTGGGGTCAACATACTTTAGTTGAGCTTCTTTTCCTGATGCACCAAGATTGATTCTTTTCAATGCTTCAATTTCAGAATTCAGATTAATTACCTCTTCGTGTTGGTTATAAGCTGGGTTCTCTTTCTGGTTTTGAATGGCAATAACGGAATTACGATATCTCGCGCTTGCTTCCAAGACGACTGCTTGCAATAAACCGGGATTGCTTACTATCCCCGAACTATAATCATTGCGAGTCAAATATTCCCGAAAATTACTATGGGCTGCTTCTAAATTCTGGGACTTTTGTAAAAGCGCTGAGTACGCTTCTTGTTCGGAATTCGGTCTTGATGAGTTTTGACTAGACAGCGTTGTTGTAATGGCAGCAATAACAACCAAAATTACTGTTGCAACCAAAATCGACATCAACCAGGGATTGGTTAGCAAAGAATCTAAGCTTCCTGATTGAATGAGATTAACAAAGCTAGGTGTTGCAGCATTTGTGTGTACTTGCCCATGAGGATTTGGCACCCAGCTCTCATCAAAATCATCTATTGGATGTTGATTATTTTGATAATTTGGATTTTGTTGTTGATGTTGAAATTGCATCGTTCTTCAAAACCTGTTTTCTGTAGTGCCTCATAATTAGTGCTGCTCCGACTCCTCCTAAAATAGTTCCAACAATTCCAGCGGTCATAATTTTGATAAAAACTGGTTTGGGTGGAGAGGTTATAGAAATAGCAATAGTAGCAACAGTACCCGTTGTGGTTATCCCTATACAATAAGCAACACTTCCCCCTTCGGTCATGAAATCAGCAATTGTTCGGCGGTCATTAACTACAACTTTATTGACTGTTGGTGCAATTGCTTTTACTGCTATGCTTGCTAATTTAGGTGCAACTTCAACTACTTCTTCGACGACGGGGATGTTGATGTATTGGTCTTCTGTGTTGAAGGTAGGGCTGTTTTTTGAGAACTGGCTAACATGGGATGTTCTTCCTCCCCCCAGTTGATTGAATTCCCCAAAAAATTTTGCTCAAACTGAGTCTCAACAGCATCAAAAGCTTTATCAAAACCAGCAACTGTTTGATTTTGATTGATGGATGATGCTTCCGTACCGTTCATAATCAAATCCTGAGTTTGACGTAAAAAGGCTTCTCTAAATAATGCATAACCAACCTCAGATATAGATTGAGATTTTAACAATAACTGATATAAATCGTAATGATAGCTCCCTAAATTTAGTTCTTCTGGGGAGGTACCAATACGTTGCTTGAAGAATTCATTTAAATTAAATCTTTCACCTAAAACTTTTTGTTGGGTTTGCGCTTCTTTCTGAAACTGCTCTAATTCTTGTAGCCCTTTTTCAACAGTTATTTGTTTCTCCTTACACGCCCGAATAAACTCTTGAATTTTTTGTTTATCATTTGGTGTAACTGCGTTTTTAACAATTTCAATCTTTAATACCTGACAAATTGATTTGAGTTGCTCTAGTGGAATTTCAAGCTGCTGTGCCACCAAAGTTAAATTCATCATCTTCAATTTCCTCTTCTAATTTATCAACTAAAATCTGTGCTAGAAAGTGAGCTTTTTCTTCTGTCGTTAAGAACTCCGTGACGAATTGACGCAAACTCATACGGCGCACTGAAGCAATATACTTTTTCAGACCACCTATTCCCAAAACACTATCTACATAGGCATTTTGCTGTACACGCAGAAATTTGTAGGCGATGTAGAAATCAGCTAAAGCTTCGAGTTCATCACAGCTAAAATAAGTTGCTTTTTTCGGCGGTGTAAGTCCCGCCCACGTACACCAGTTCTTAACTGTTTGAAGGCTAACCTTACATTTTTTAGCCAATGTACTTTGGGTATAAAGTCGCTGAATATTTTTCATGCCTTCTTCATCCCAATTCGTTTTCAACTACTAGTGAGGTGCAACTTTAATTCAAGTTTAGTTGAATTGCAGTTGCGCTACATTTACGATATTTACTATTAAACCTGATGTTTATAAACTAGAAGCTATATTCCCGCAATTTCAGGATAATTCAAAATTTGATAAATATTATTTTGCCTTGAAATGAAAATATAAATTGGTTTATTTCATATGAAACGGGTAATTAGTATCTAAATTTATAATAATAATTAGGTTCTTTTCCACCGAAGGTAATTAATATTTGAAAGTAGCTTGAATAGCAGAAATGGTGATGTTATCATGAGCGGTTGGTTATAGGATAAAAACAGCTTAGGAAAATAGAGATTTTTTATAAATGAACAAAATTGATTTAATCAAGAGAGGATATTTTCCAAGAGAGCTTCCACCTCCTTTTAATACAATATTGCTTGCCGACTTAACTTTATCAAATAAAGCACTATTAAATAACTGTCCTAGAAAACCTACGAAACTTTATTACCATAATAATGTTAGATATGGTTCGCTTAGAAGAAAATTAGGTATTCCTAATCCAGTATTTTTTTTACAGCTTTGCGATTTAATAGATGAAAGATGGTCTGAAATTCAGCAAATAATACGTCAATCAAACTATTCAAAGAGTAAACCTATATATATACCTTCGCCTGGGCGCAGTCGCTCTATATGTCCTGCGCTTGAATTTGGTCTAATTCCTGTTGAACGAGCTAAAAATAGAATTACCGGAAAATACATATTACAAACAGATATTTCCCAGTTTTATCAATCAATTTATACCCATAGTATTCCTTGGGCTATACATGGGAAGGCAATTGCAAAGGATAAGAATAATCGTAATGATATGAATTTTTTTGGTAACAAGCTAGATAAATTGCTGCGTAGCAGTCAAGACCTTCAAACTTTAGGAATTCCTATTGGTCCTGATACTTCACTCGTTGTTGCTGAATTATTGCTTTGTAGTGCGGATGTGGAATTAGAGAAGCGGTTAAAAAAGACTTGCGTTTACCCGTTTAAAGGGTTTCGTTATAGTGATGATTATGAATTCACTTTTCAAAATATTTCAGATGCAGAATCGGCTTTAAGTCAAATTCAGCAGGTTTTGTCTGAATTTGAATTGGTTCTTAATCCAGATAAAACTAAGATAATTGAGTTACCTTGTTCTTTAGATTCTACATGGGTTTTAGAATTATCGGAATATAAGTTTAATGACAAGAAATCAACCCAAATGCAGGATATTGTTCGCTATTTTGATAGAACCTTTCAATTATTAAATGAATTCCCTAAAGAACCTGTACTCAAATATGCAGTATCGCGAATTAGTAAGCTAAATAATCTTCATCCAGATAATTGGCCTCTTCTAGAAAGTTTGTTACTACAGTCAATTACGATAGACCCTAGTACTTTACGTGACTCACTTTCTATCATCCAAGATAAACAAGGTAATAAACAAAAGAATAAATTCAAAATTGACTTAAAGTCTTTAGAAGAAATTTTAAATTTTCAAATTTTAAGGTATGCCCCACTTGGATATAGCAGTGAGGTAGCTTGGGCTATTTGGTCAGCAATTGTGTTTAATTTACCAATTAGCAAACTCGCTGCTGAATCAATTTCTCAAATGTCCGATTCAGTTGTAGCACTTTTAGCTTTAGATGCACGCAGACGCGGACAACTTAATCAGGGTTTAGATACAAGTAAATGGGAGCAATTCTTATTAAAAGAAGAACTCTATGGCGAACAATGGTTACTTTCATATGAAGCCAACCGGCAAGGATACTTATCTGGAACAGAAGATTATGTCGCGTCGGATTCTTGGTTTTCTCAACTAAAAAATGGTGGGGTTTCATTTTATGATATAAATGCTCAACTTATTATTCCTCCTAATGAGAATAGCGGGCCTTCTGGTGAAGATTAATATTTCAGCAGCCAATTTATCTATCGATTAATAAATTCCAACTTTATAAGTATTTTTATATACTTTGATTTCTTAAATATTATCTATTTCCATATTACAGCGTTCGCAAGCAGCCATTAGCTCTTTTTTAAGGCGTTCGCGTATAACTAAAGGCGACACAATTGCAATTTTTGACGCATCTGGCAAAATTTCTCTAATAAACCAATAAGTACTAAAAATTTTTCTTACTACTTTTCGGGTTGGCTCTTTACCAGGTAATAATTCACTGATTATATCTTCATTTCTAGTTTTATAAGAAACAGCTAATCTACCGAACAAGCGCATTTCTACTTCGACATAATCTAAGTCGGGACACCACGAATCAGAAATTGGTATAATACCTGCTTCTGGAATTCTATCTAAACGCAAACTCCAATTGTGAATTAGTTCCGGTATGTCTAAGTTCCTTTCTGTTTCTTCACACCAACAATCAAGATATTGACGTTGCTCGTGAGGGACAACTTTAGCATGGCGAACGGTAAAATTTAACCAACGTCCTGTTGCATCTTGATAGGATAACTGAAATGGTTGCTGACGACGAATGTAACGGTTAATCTCTATACGCCAAGATGGTGGCGGGTTTTCTTTGAAGCGTTCTATTTCTTTTCGTAAAGGCAATGATAGTTCGCTACGTTCTAAAAGTAAATTGGCAACTACTAAAGCTTCTTCGAGTTTGCCAGCATCAACTAAAGCATCTATAGCTTGCTTAAGTGCTGTAATAAGTATTTCTGACCAGTCATTATTAGGAGCAATTATTAATTTATGACGAGCAATTGCCTCTACTAGTTTGGAAATATTTGGGCGATTGCCCCATTTCATCCCAAACTCAAGGGCAATTTCTTCTAACTGAGCTTTATCTGAATCCGATACAGAAAGGTTTATAGAGCGACTTTTTTTATTCACAATAACTCCTAAAAAAAAGTGTGCGTACACTTTATAAGCATTATTTTGTAAATTCTATATTTTACGTGCCATAATTAATACGTAAACTTATTTTACTTACGAATTTGTGCGTATGGTATCTCAAATAACTTTTTTCCCAGTTGATAATGGCGATATGACGTTGATTGAGTTAGAAAGAGGTAAAACAATACTTATTGATGTAAATATTCGAGCGGCTGCCGACGACTCTAATGATTCAACCCTAGATGTAGTAGGAATGCTGCGTGAGAAACTAAAACGTGATTGGGAAGGACGTTTGTATGTAGATGTGTTTTTGCTATCGCACCCCGACCAAGACCACTGTCGGAATCTGGAGAAACATTTTCACTTAGGTTCGCCAGATACATACCATGAATCAGAAGATAAAATCTTTATTCGAGAGATTTGGTCTTCGCCGATGGTATTTCGTCGTGCCTCAAGGACTCTGACTTTATGTGAAGATGCTAAAGCATTTAGTTCCGAAGCAAGACGACGAGTAAAGTATTTTCGGAAAAACGGTTTATCACGAATCGAAGATGGCGATCGCATCCAAATAATGGGTGAAGACGAAAATGGTAAAACCGATGATTTGGGTTTGATTTTGGTAAAAGTTGGTGATTTAGTCACGAAAGTGAACGGTTCTTTTGACTCCAGTATGACCGCTCGACTGCTCGGTCCTGTAGCTAAATTTGACAGTGAAGAGGAAGAAGAAGCCTTAGCTAAAAATCGCTCAAGTGTGATTCTTCGTTTTGACCTAAAAAGTGGTACAAACAATGCTGCTTGTCGATTTCTTACAGCTGGTGATGCTGAAGTTGCAGTATGGGAACGTCTATGGATAGAACATCATCAACATCCTGATTGGCTGCAATACGACATCCTCCAGACTCCACATCATTGTTCTTGGCGCTCGTTGTCCCACGATAGCTGGAGTGAGTTAGGGACAAAAGCTAAAGTAAGCGAATATGCTAGACAAGCTCTTTCTCAAGGACGTGAAGGTGCTGTGATTGTGGCAAGCTGTAAACCTATTAGCGCGAACGATTCCGACCCGCCGTGTACCGGTGCCAAACAAGAGTACGAAGCGATTGCTAAGGGCGTATCTGGGTCATTTAAATGTACGGGAGAATATCCAAGCAAAAAATCCCTACGCATTATGGAATTTGAAATCGGAAGATATGGTACTAGATTAAAAAGTCTAATGATGGGCGATTTATCTTCACGTTCTCCTGGTATTATTACTCGGCAACCCCAGAGTCATGGATAAAGGAGCGTGCTTGTAATGTCTAATATTGAAAGCAAGCAATTTTGTTTTCCTAAAGGTATTAACTCAGAAATTCAGCGCGGTATTACTTTAATAACAAGCCACCCGTCTGTAAATGAAATATTAGAGGTGCATCTCAACACTGAAGATAATAGTGTTGATGCGGTGGTTGCAGTACAACTTGGACTTCCTAACAAATGGATGGCAGAGGGTAAAAGTCCAAATGGAGTTTCTGCTATTGAGGCTGTGACTTTCTCGTTTCCACAAAGTTTTCCCATTCATGCACCAATAGTAAAGTTACGCGCAGATTTTGACCGTTCCTTGGCTCATATAAATCCTGGTTCACCGGAGGAAGCTGTTCTTCCCTGTATTTATGACGGCGATATCAACGAATTACTTCTTTTTCAAGGACTTTTAGCGATTATAGACCAAGTAGTAGTTTGGCTTGAGAAGGCTGCAATGAACCAGCTAATTGACCCCAATCAAGGTTGGGAACCAGTTAGAAGAGATAGTCTGGAGAATATTATCGTTGCAGATAGCGATTATTTACGCGGCTTGGTATGTAAGAACGAAAATTACTTTTTGTTAGTATTTGGGTATTTAAAAGTTAAAAAGCCCAATTCATCTAAGCATTTTATTTACGGACAAGTAGATACAAATCGACTGAAAATGAAAGATTTGAATACACTGTTCTATGAAATGATGGGTGAAAAATCTTCCCACGGACGCAGCCTTGCCATTATTATTTCACCTGATAAGCTTCCCAATGGTGAACTTCAAATTGCAGATAAGTATTTACCGGAAAACGTAACTGATGTTGGTAGTCTGCGGGAGCGAGCCAAAGAATTTGGATGTAACAAGAACTTTGAAAGAGCATTTTCTTTACTCCAACAAAGACTCAAGTGGCTAGATTCAAAAAATGCAACATTTCCAATTGCTGTAATTTTATGCGTTCGCCGTCCATTTCACCTAATTGGGGAATCATCCGAGATTGAATTAGTACCTTATATTCTTGAAGTAGGGGCACCTCAACTGTTAGCCAAAGATGATAAAACTCCTGTTTGGAGAGCAATTCATAAGTATGCTATTACTCCAAAGCTATTACAAAAATTTTCTGGAAAACAACAATTACCTGAAAATAAAGATATTGTTCTTGTTGGTTGTGGAAGTGTAGGATCAAAAATTGCTATGCATATGGCTCGTTCCGGTATAGCACCATCTATCGTTATCGATAATAAAAATTTGTCTCCACACAATGCAGCACGTCATGCACTTCTACCCGAAGCTATAAATAAGGATAGTACTTGGTTTGGCTCCAAAGCTAGGGCATTAGCGCTTGCCATCAATGGTTTGGGGCAAGTTTCAAAATATGTTGATGCAGATGTTACTCAAGCAGTCCATGATTCAAAATTATTAAAGAAACTTTTTCCAAGAAAAGCATGGGCAGTAATTAATACAACAGCATCGCTAGCTGTACGAGAAGCTTTAGCTGCGATTGAACCGAAGAAATTACCTTTGCGAGTTATTGAAACTTCCCTTTTTGCTGAAGGTAAAGTTGGATTGATGACAATTGAGGGACCGGGCAGAAATCCTAATTCGGTTGACCTTATTGCTCAAGCATATGAAGTGATGAGGACTTCAGAGCAATTAAGGAATGCAGTATTCGTAGCCGAAGACTCAACATCTTATTACGCTACAGGTCAAGGATGCGGTTCAAGGACTATGATTATTTCCGATGCCAGAATATCAATGCTCGCTGCACCAATGGCTACGGGTATTTCTAAAATGCTTGCTAAAGGTTTACCCTCGAAAAGTGGTCGCATTCTTTTGGGAGCAGTTGATGAGAATGAGATGGGACTTAGCTGGAAATCCATAGACGTGCTTCCTTTTCATGTTGTACCTATCAACAATGACTCATCATGGACTGTGAGAATATCCGAACCTGCACATCAAAAGATTCTTAAAGACTGTGCCAATTACCCCAATGTTGAAACCGGCGGTATTCTTGTTGGGCGAATATTCCAAACGCAGCAAGCTTTTGTAGTAACAGATGTTTTACCAGCACCGGAAAATAGTCAGCGTTCGCGGTTTGAGTTTGTGTTGGGTACTTCCGGGAATATGTTGGAAAAATATTTATCATCATGCAACGGAGTGCTTTACTGTTTGGGAACTTGGCACAGTCACCCTACCGATTCAGTTGCTTCTAATCAGGACTTACAAACAGCTAAGAAGATTACAAACAGTCGAACTCTTCCTTCGGTTTTACTGATACGGACTCCAGTAAAGTATTATGCCGTATCAGCATCGATATTCTAAATTTTTTATTCAATTGGGAGGTTATATTTTATGTCCACTGATGCAAAATCTTTGAATCAACAAAACAATTCGTCTATCATCACCTACATTATTATTAACATCTTAATATTCCTAATTTTGTGTTTGGGAATATCTGTTAATACAGCTATGGAGTCAATTCTAGAGAAATTGCTTACATCGGCACCATTGTTGCTTGTTTCCAGTATTTTTGCACAAGTTATAAACGGTCAGCTTAGTCCTAATTTTAAAGCAATACTTGTTTTTTGGAGAATCAAAGAACCACTTCCTGGGTGTCGAGCATTTTCTTATTTTATGGATAAAGACCCTAGAATAGACCCAAATATCTTGAAAACTAAATTTGGTAATCTTCCGAGTGACCCAACCGAACAAAATCGTCTTTGGTACAAAATATATAAGAAACATGAATCAAAGACAGCAGTTGAAGATGCACATCAAAAGTTTATTTTAACGAGAGATTTGGCTGGCTTTAGTTTTTTATTCTTGGTAGTTATGGGTTTTGCTGCATATTTTTTGTTACCCAATTTGCATAGTTGGATAATATATACATCCGTACTAATATTGATGTTCTTAATTAATTCTATGGCAGCAAGAAACTATGGCATAAAGTTTGTAAATAATGTTTTGGCTGAAGAAAGTAGCGTTTAAGGAGAAAGTTTAAAAATTAAGAGAAGAGGAATTATTCTCACCATTAATTCCTCTTTCTCAAATCAGAAGTAATTTTATCTAACCTATCATTAGCATCTCTAGCAAATTTGAAACAGTACGCTGACGAAGCAACACCACCAACGGTGGTGAGCGTTCCAGGAGCAACAGCACCATTAAGCAAAAGCGCTGTCCCTCCCGCAGTTACTCCACTGCATATGGCTGTTGTAAATAAAGCTAAATTGAAACTTTGGCGAGCTTGACGCAAGCGTTCTTCAACAATACTCAGTTCAATTTGTCGGTAAGGATTATCGTCTGGCTCTTGCGTTGAATAATTAGACAATTTGCTCATGTTAGTGTTAAATGCATCAATTTTTTAAGAGGTATGTTACTCGTGTTAAATTTTATTTAAAAACATCTAAGAAAAAGAAGAGTCAAGATGTTTTTATATTTAATGATTCAAACTAAAATTAGTTATAACTTTGTACTTTTATTTGATGAATCACCATCTATATAGTCTTGAATTTTAATTATAAAACTAGCCCAATACATTTCCATAAGATATTTAATAGTTTTTAATTGTAAAGCTATTCCCTTACATCCCGAATTAATATCTGAGCGTCGTTTTTCTACAATATCTCTACGCCAATCTTCTCTAAGTTTAGATAATATCCAGATGGGTAATGTTGGGCTTGGTTTGGATTTTGAATTATCATCGAAGAACGATTTAACCGCTTCATCGAATTCGGCATTTGCATTTTGCAATCCTTGCTTGGATTTTTGGAAAGTTTCTATTGATTTAGCTATTTCGTATTGTGTGGGTGGTGAGGCATTATTGCCTAAAGCATTATCAATTTTATCTAGAGTTTCAATCTGAAGTATTGCTTTATCGTAAATTTTTTCTAGTTTGTTTGTGATGCGATTTATTTCCTGATTCTTTTGTTCTAAAAAATCTTTAACGAAACCCTTAAAAAAGGGCTTGCCACAATAGAAGACAATAAATGGAATTAATGAAAATAAGGAAAATAATACAGATATAAGCCAGAGTGCTATAAGCACGGGCAGTAGTAATGCTTGTAATATTATTGGCAGCTTGGGTACAAGTTTGAGAAATTTGTCAATATTTTTAAATAAATTCATGGTTTGATACTCCTATACTCCAATCTGACTAAAAACCAATCGCACAAAACCGAATCGCTCGATTAATGCTGGTTTCCATCCAGCTAATTGAGCGCGATATTCTTGAGTTTCCTGAAGTATTTTTTCTCCCAAACCAGTGACTTGGTAGTATTTGCGCCGCGCACCACCAGATTCTGGATCAGTTTGTTCGCCCCAACGCGCTTTTACCAAACCCTTTTTCTCCATTCTGTGCAAGGTTGGATACAAGCTACCAAACCCAATTTGACGTTTGCCTTCACTTGCCTCATTGATGGCATTTATAATTTGCAGCCCGTAAAGTTCTTTGCTAAACAGGGCTGTCAGCAGGTCTTCTTCTAATGCTGACAGGGTAATTGATTCATCATTTTTTTTCTTCGGCATGGGTAATACAGATAAGATAATATTGACAATCTAAATGTATTATACTTTTTTGATATACGTAATGACAAGTGCTTTATACGACATATGATGTTTTTGATAAATTTGCTCTTATTATGCAATCGAAAAAACTGCTCTGGAGAAATCAAAGCAGGTTTACATATAGCTATACAGTTATTGGTTCTTATGGATAAACTTTGTTTCTTGAGAACAGGTACGATGCTATGTGTATCGCACCGCGATTATTACTAATCCTTAAATATCAAATGAAAGCAACGCAGTAATATACCTACTGAATAATGATATGACTTACCATAAAACCAACCTTCAATAGTCTTTTGGTTGTAGCCAGTTAATGCTGATAACGTTGCCGTACAAGCTTTCATGTAGCCATGAGGATTCCGTTCTCCATCGTAAGGAATTTCTACTCCTGGATGGATAATAGGTATCCAAAAATAGCACCATTCTTGCGGTGTCATGGGTTCTAGAAGCGTTAAGAGTTTCTGTTGATTATTGAGATTATTTTGAGTCTTGAGCAATATAAATTTTGCCAACCAGCGAGGAATTCTTTTAGTGTTAGCTTGCTTCTCTTGGCACTGCATTGCTTGCCTCTTATTTATAGTTTGTTTTCGCTATACGCAGTTGCTACCAACAGACATTGACAGCATTATATAAAAAGCTAATTTGTTCTTAATTTAAAACGGAATTTCTGAGTATTGATAATCTGGATGAGATACTTTCAAATCACAAATAAAAGCAGTTAGTGCATGAATTCCTCCATACAACATCCCATTTTTTGCTCGATATCCTTTACTACTCCAACCATTCCAACCCAAATATTCTCCAATCTCACCAAACTCATTAATAATCGAATTTGAATTTATTTTTTGCTGCAATTCTTCCTGCTGTTTCTTACTTGTTGCTTGGAGTTGAGTTAATTCCTGTTCTCTTTGAGAAAGTACGTTATTTAGACGCTCAACTTCCGACATCAATGGCTCAATGGTTTTTTCTAAATTCTTGTTAACTACTTTTACGGCTTGCTTGCTAAATGTATTACCCCAGCTATCTCTATTAGAATCTTCGAGGGATTTTTCTAAATCTTGGATTCTTTGTTCGAGTCGTTGATTTTCTTCTACTAAGCCACGAACATGGTCTAATTCGTTGTCTTTAGCTATTAACTGCTCGATTAATTTTTGTTTCGCTTGTTCCATCTGAGCCGCGTGTTTTTGGGCAGCACTTATCTCTTCTTTAGCTGCTTTGAGCGCTGCATCTCGGATTTCAACAAATTTTCCTAGTTCTTCTTCGGCTTTTTCTTTCTCTCGTTGCGCTAAAGCTTCAGTGATTTTCTTTTCAACTTCGGCGGCACTAAACATATGCTTTGGAGAAGCTGTCTTTATAGCTGTTTTTTGGGATTCTGGCTGAATTTGATGGGGTTTGAATAGGTGCTTGGAGTTCATTCCTTGAGCAACTACGTGGTCAAGCAACACCCAGAAATCACCGTTCCATTCAGACATGATGATTCCAGTCGAACCAGCCCAACCTCTGTCACATTTTGTAACTATGATTCGCGTTCCGGGAGCTAAGAGTGGGGGAGTCGGGGAAATGGGAGTGAGGGATTGCTCTTGATGATTCCCTCCCTCTCTACCCCTTTCCCGCTCCTCTTTCTCTCGCTCTTTCTTAATTTCTGCTGCTGTTCTATGAGGCGATCGCACTAATTCCTTTGCTAAATCATGACTAACTTTGGTTAGTTGACGAAGGGCTGACACGCTCCATTTTTGGACATTAGAGCGTACTAAACGCTGCAAACGCTTCGGCAGCTTTGTAAACCAATTGTAAATTTCTATGGCAGCTTTGGCTATGTATCGTGATGCTCCGAAGTCATCGGATGCTAGCCAATTATCAAATACTTTTTTACCTTTGGGGGAATTAGCAATGCAGTCTTGATAAATCGAGTTTAACGCTTGTCCGTTCTCTAATAAGCCGTCGAAGGTTTGACGAACAAAGCCAATGAAATTTGATAGAGTTTTTTGGGCTTTGGACTCAAGCTCCGAATTAGAAAAGTTGCTGTAATCAAAAGAGTAGATGATTGGGAGTTCATAAGGCATAATAAAGAAACCTCCTATAAATGACGGAGAACCATACCCCTCGGTTTGATTGGTAGTCGGGACGGGGGGTTTTGGTCTTTTTACAGTGAAGTGGTACTGATAACCACTTAATAAGCACTCATTAAATACTAATATAAAAATAGTATAATGAACTAGGTTTTATCGAAAGGCCAGTCTTGGGGAAGAGGAAAAATTTGTTTTACAGAATTAATTACGTCAGCTAAAGTAAGCATTCTAGGTAGATAGCCCGGACGTTGTGAAAAGTCTGAACCCCAGTTGATATCGATAGTACTTTCTTTAACACCTGATACTTTGGCAAGTTCTCGCACACAAGCTGCTCTATAACCTCGTTCCCCAGGCTTCTTTCCTTGGTAAATAGGTACCCATTTACGGCAATACTCTTGTGGCTCCAAAGGCAGTCTCCTATTCTTTCTACCCGATTATATTGCAGCAAATGTTGATTATAGTGTTAGGAATACACAAATACTTTCCCAAGAATACTAATAATAAAATAGTATTACACGATAAATTAATTAACTTTTCATTTTCTAGTAAGCCCTCAAAGGTTTGGTAAACAGTATGCTTTATTCATACATTATATATGTTAACGTACAACTTTAACGTACAACATATAAGTTTACATTAAACTTTAACGTTAAAGTTGTACGCTTAACTATAAACGTAATCTTATATAAACATGAGAACATCAACGTAAATACGCAGGGAGTTAAATGTGAAAGTTTACGTTGATATTGGTTCTTATTGGCCGGAAGATTTATCTATTAATGCAGCTTATGAAGAGTTGCTAATGCAAGGGGTGAAAGTAGATCGGCGTACTCTGGCAGCAGCTAAAGCAGGAAAACTTACCAAAAGCGACTTCGCGACTTTAATTAAGTTGAGGGATTGGGTGAGACAACTTACAAGCAATAAGGAGTTAAAGATAGATGATCTAATGAAACAAGATGAGTAATAATTATTACTATATTTTCCTATACACTTAATTCGTAATTATTAAAAGTAATGTAGGACAGCAAAACTTGGTATGAAATTATCGAAACCTACAATTATTACTTAATGCCTCAAGTATATGCGCCGCCTTCGGCGCTTGTTATGTGAACCCTCTGTTCTATGAATAACAAGGAAATAGCTACACGTAATAGCAAGAAAAATTGAAAGCCTAAAGAAGACCTGCTCTTCCATAAAAGAAGATAATTAAATTAAACAGGTAGATACCTCATAAAAGAAGAGGAAGTAAAAACAGGTGAATCCATCTAAAATTAATATTTCTGAATTACCTTCAGTAGAATTAGAAATGCGGGCGCAACTACCGAAAACACCTTGTATCTATTTTGCTATTAACTCCTGGGTCGAAGTTCAGTATATTGGACAATCAATTAATCCAAGAAAACGATGGCTGCGACACCACCGTTATAAGAAGTTATCTAAGATGGAAGGTAGCAGAATTGCTTGGCTCAAAGTTTCTTGTCGTGATTTACTTCCAGAAGTAGAGAAGGCTTTAATTGATTGGTTCAAGCCACCGCTGGCCGAGACTTATTGCCACTACGAGTAAAAGCAAATCTGATATCAGTGCTTATCGCTTAGAGTTGCCAGATGGACTAAGAACGCAGTTTAAAGGAATGACTGCGATGAATGGCACAAATATGAAAGATGCCTTGATTCAATTTATTGAGAAATAAAATTATGTATTGATTTTTGTTGTTTAAAGGATAAAGTCTTAAATACTAAGGATTATTTCAATCCTGGTAATTTCCAATCACGCACAACCGTCTTCAATTGCATCACGAGTGGCTTCGGCAACAAAACCCCAAGCTAGTAAGCTAAAATAATCACTCCAGTCATTCGCACCAAAAATAGGTTGGTTGGCATAAAGTTGTCTAAATCCTGCTCCTGCAAGAAGCGCTACTGCGATCGCATAACTCAATCAGTTAAACCAATATATATTTCGGGCAGCTTTTTTTGGGCTTGGTTGTGCAGAAGTGACTTCAGGTACAGGGTGATGGAATTTTCGAGATTCTCTCTGTGCCATATCTCCCAAAGTTCTGTATAAGTAGGCAGTTCCGAGAACATTTTGCATTATTGACCAATCTTAAGCCAAAATTTCCCTTGTTATGACAGTCAAAGCATTAGTCAAAGCGGTGATAGCATTTTCGAGGTTTTCTGCCTTATTTCCTTGAATTCTGTTGCAATAAGCAGTTCTGAAATTGCTTTGTGTGGGAATCAGCAAAGGTGTGAAGGAAAAACTGATGAAATTATGGAAAAGTTAGACCAAATACTTGAAAAACTGAACGGTAATTAATTACTAAATATTAATAACTAATTTATAGCCCTTGCTGAAGCTAAAGCGAGGGCTTTTTAACATTTAAATGATATTTTGCTTGTTGATAAAATAAGTATTTACCTAAGAAACTTTATTTTTAAATAGAATTATACTTAATTTATAATAAAGATTATTTTTTGCTTTGAATGGTATTACGAAACCTTTATTTATTTTTGATTTTCTATATAAAGTGTTATTTGAAGCAATCGCAAAAGAAAATGCAAATATCTCCAGAATTCCACACAATTATTACTGGCTTGAGTGCTTTAGTGAGCTTAAGTTTTGTTATTTGGAATATTAATAGAATAGAATTCCACATTTCATATAACTTTAAAGATAGTGAAATAAAACACAAGTTAAATTCTTTAATAGTTTTGATATTAATATTAGGAGTTTATACACTAGGTTTATTCACGCCTGTAATATATACTAAAATATTTGTAGAGAAATATGATAAACCACAATGGATTGCCACAAAGATAGAATATATTCATGTGAAAAATATTAATAACAAAGAAATAGAACAGGTTGGTACAGACCGACAAGAACAAGAGTATTCTATTTTATCAAATGTAGACCAAAATTTAATAGCAATTAACCTAGCATCAAAAAATAATTCTGCTGATTATACTCTCTCCCTAAATACATATCGTGATAAAAAACAGCCTGTTTGTTTATTAACCTATGGGAAACGTGTTCCTAAAAAAAGTCAATTTAAAAATATTATTAAAATTAAGCCTTTTCTATTAAAATCTGACGAGAAATACACCGATATTAAAGTTTCTGAACGTGATGAAAGATGCGTAATTAAACATGATTATAAAAGAAGAGAGCCTAGATAGAATTATAGTGTTTTGGTATTTTTGATATGGATAACCACAATTTTTTGTAAATTAGTGATTAGCTGTTGGTAACTTATGATTGATGATTGGTAACTGATGACTGGTAATTGGACATTGTTCATAGCCCATGCCAATGCTGTTGCGGGGGTTTGTAACTGCAACTAGTTAAATATAGCTGATTAATTTATTGCCCTTGCTGAAGCTAAAGCGAGGGTTTTTTAGTGTTTAAACTTTATTTTACTTGTTTATCACCATATTGTATAAGCACTGAAACAGATTTGAATAAGTCAGAATAGCCAACCCCTACGCATCCATCGCCCACCCATCGCCCTAACATTCACACATAGCCAAAGCCTACGCCTTAGCTGGTATAGAACTTAGATTTAAAGAAGGCAGAGAAGAGAGTAGGTCGGTATAAAGCAGAAAGAAATCTGACGACCTACTCTCTCGCGACCGTAGAGAGCAAGGGTTTAATACCCTCGCCACTACGTATGTTTGGCTGCTTACAATTATCGACGAGTCTAAACCAACCCCCCACTAATTGTTCCTTCTTCAAACCACAAGCGAATTAATGCAAGCAGAAGAATTAATTGAAAACTTAGCGTGAGCTACGCTTAATCATTACAGACCTCAACATAATTGCCTTCACCATTTGACACCCATCTACAAGATAAATCGCGCTTGATCATATCCGATAACGCTCCACCCACGTCTTTCATCTGTTGCCTTCTGAACTCATTTTCTTTTTGGACTAGAGCATTATAGGCTTGATTATCAACCGATGATAAAGTTGCTTTCCATGCGCTTCGTTCTTCTCTTGGAGTGTGTGAGAGTACAGGGTCAATCCTGAGAAACCATTGTTCATGTGTTTCATTACTTCTCTTATTTAAAATGCGCTGAAGTATTCGGTTGCCAGTTGTTGTAGCTGGGGCTACACTTCCATAATTAACTGGAGGTTGAGAACTGGTTGAATTATTACTATTGCGAATAGCATTCTGAAACTCTCGGTCAAGGTCTTGTGGAGTTTGAGTAGTTCCTTTGGGAGTAATGCCAAATCCGCTCCCCAAGAAATCAGCAATAGGCTGATGTCGAAGGTCGCGTTTGGCTTTCTCGATAATCTCGTAAACCTGTCGTTCTTCAGGAGATAGACTCTCAAGATACTGACGACGACGTTCAGCCTCTTTCTTTCGAGCAGCTTCCAATTTTTTCCGTCTACGTTTTTCTTCTCGCCTACGTTTTTCGCGCAACCTGATTTTATTCACTTGATCTACCGTTTGGGCAGCATCTTGAAATATCTTAAAAGGATTACCAGCAATAATCACAGGCTGAGTTTGAGCAGATGAAGTTGTGCTAGGTACTTGCTCAGGTACTTTACTCATTGCAGCACCTGATTGAAAACTTAGAATAGACACAAGAGCAAATCCAGATAAACCGCGAACGTATTTCATACAAAAGTCTCCAACAGGTTGATTTACAGTAGACATGACACACGAGATAAATTAATCTTTTAATCACCAGCTACTTACTGAACACGCCCAGCTAGCTAAAGAAATCAGTTATTTTGCGTAAAAAACCAACAGTTAGTAGCTTAGTTATTACAACCTTCAACACTTCTTCGCATAAATTGATGAAGATGCCTGCTGATTAATGACTGAAATCAAATTAAATACTATTGACTTATGGTTTTGATCAAGCCTATGGTCACGAAATGCTCCCATAAATTATAGTTTGCATACTTAAGCTTCCAATTCCAGTTTCTGTTTCTAGTTGATTTAAGTCTCACACTTGCAGAATAAGGTTTATTCCTTTCCCAAGGATGTTGCCAATTTATTCTCATATGTACGATAAATGCACGTTCTCTAGGAAAGTATGTACACTCTTCAAGCCTAGTTCGTAAATCAACAGGGAATAAGAAAAACCAAGATTCATCATCAGTAACAATTGTGTTTGCATACCTATGAGCAGAATCATAAACTCTAGAAGGACAGTTTTGAGCAGAAAGAGCGGGTTTATGATTAACTGCAAGCATACTCATAACTAATGCAGGTGTAACAAACATTGTGCTGAGTAAGGATTTGAAACCTGGTAATTTTTTACAAGAGCTATTGTGAGAAGAATTTTTCTTGGGAAGAGTAAGCATAAATCTAACCTCTTGTATTTGAATCAAGCTTGTTCACTAAATATTTCGCAGGCAAATACGAAAAATTACGCAAATCAATTTAATTTACTTGTATCTTTCTTAAGAGGTTAATTGCTAGTGGAAAAGTAATGAAGGCAATATGTCAAGAGTTGCAAGTAACATAGATATTAAGGTTGTTTGACAGCTTCATAGGGAATAGAGATGGCTTTAATTTGAGTATTATCAACACGAACTTCTTTTCGAGATTTTATACTAGAAGGATTAGAATTATTGCGATTACGGTTTTCTTGAAGACTACTACTATTAATATCTTCTAGTAAGAGGTCAATAATATTGGTTAAATTATCTCCTATATCCACAGGTGAATTTCTTTTTCCTTGTCTTTTAGCAATAGTTTGTAAACTCTGTAAACTCTTTCTTAAAGGTGATTTACTAGCAATTACTAATGCTTCTGAAAGTCCTAAAGGTTCGATAATTTTTATCTTCCAATCATGTAGTCCTGGGTTCGGAAGTAGAATAGTTTCATTTGCTTTAATGAGGCTAGCATTTTTAGGAGCAGACCAATCGAAGGGGAAGAGAACATCAATTTTTCCTTGAGGATTAATTATTAATACTGTGATGTAAAGGTCGTGAGGTTCTTGATTTTTAACCTGAAACTGAACTGATGTTTTGAAAGGGATTTGAAGGATACCGTTTTTATAGATTAAATTAGGATTATCAAGAGTATCTGCATCAATTTCAGAAACTTTAGTTGTTGTTCTAAGAGGGACATTTTCAGCGGTAATTTTTTCTTGATTATTTACATCTAAATAAGCAAAAACCTTAAGACGTGAAGAGTCAGCATTTAAAGTTAATTTGATAATTCTTGCTGCTAAAAGCGAACGAAATTTAGATTTAAGACGAGATAAAGCGTTACCTATGGTTTCTCCAGAACTACCAAAGGAATAAGGAATTAAGTCGAGTCCTTCTGTATATAAACCAAAACTATTGAGTTCTGGAATATTTTGAACTTGTTTATTTCTTAATTCTGCTTGTCGTACTTTTGTCATTCGACCAAAAATATAGTGTACTTCTCCTGTTCTGAGAGAAATTGGTTCGATACGCTCGATTTTCGCAATTTCATTTCTCGCAAATTCGATATCTTTACCTAAAGAATCATCTAATCCAATAAGTAATTTATAATCGGGAGGAATAACTCTAACTGCTTCTTTTAATAACGCTCCTGGTTTTAATATTTTCCTGTTTTTAAGCTCTAAAATTCTACCAGTTCCTTTTAAACCATCACGAGATTCTAACTCTATTTTCCCTTGTTCTTTTCCTTGATTATCTATTAGCTGCAAGATAGTATTTTTATTAAAAGCAAAAAGAGCTTGGGGTGATACTCCTCCTAACCATACATCAATATTCTTACCATTGACTTTAGTAATTACTGCTTCAGCAGGTGGAGTTGGCTGAGAGAGAAAATATATTGGCTTAGTTTGATTTATGCTATTGTTTTTAGCTAAAAATTCTGGTAGTTGATTAGAGGAAAAAGTATGAATGATGCTGCGAGAAATATTCGCAATCATATTTTCAACGGGAGATTCGCTCGTTTGTTGCCAAAGGTATTGAGTCATCAAATAAGTAAATACTCCAGCAGCAAAATCATCTACAGATTTTTCTGCTGCTATTTGGTCTTTTCTCGCAGAAGCAATTACTATTCCTTTAGCTATATTTGTTTTTCTGCGTTGTTGTAATTCTTCTTCAGATATATCCAAATTGGATAATAATTTCTGTTGATATTCTATTTCAAGGTCGTTAGAGATATATGTATTTCCACCTTCAGTTGACCTGATATTTAAATTACCTCGTTTACCTCCTCCGGAATAACAGCTATCTAAAACAACAGTGAGATTTTCTGTTTTAATAGACGACATTAATAAAAATAGAGTTTTACTCGTAATGTCGGAAACTTGTTTTTGATTACCTGTTAGAGAAATTGAACGATTATTAGGTACAAACGTGCTTCTGAGGTTATCTTCAAAAGGACTATCTTGTTCAAATACTTGAGAACCATGTCCGGAAAAGTGATAAACTACCGTATCTCCTGGTTTAGCTTGTTTAATTAAATGTTCTTCAAAAGCTTGTAAAATATTTTCACGAGTCGGTTTAATTTCACTTTCATCGCTAACTGTCAAAATATCATTGGGACTAAAACCAAAACGATTTACTAATAGCTCCTTTTGCAGATGAATATCAGTAATAGCTCCTTTTAAATTATCAAAATTTTGATAATTATTGATTCCGACTAATAACGCTAATTTACGAGAATTAGAAGAAGAGATTGCTTTAGCGTAGCGTAAACTTTGATTTTTGATATCAAACTGACTTAATCCTAAAGCAGTTAACGCAGAACCAGCGAATTGTAGAAATTGACGACGTTTTATATTAGACATATAGGAATTAGATTTGATTATTGAACAAGGTATAGTAACTTCAATTAATTTCCGTAGTGCGTTAGTGAAGCGTGTCTGAAGGAGATGCATCTTGCTCGCACTACGTCAGATAAACTAATAAAATGATGAGATGGCTAAAAGACCATCCTAGAATGATTGATTGTATTGGTTTATCCTGCTTGACCAATTAAACTGAAAGCACCCCATTTAACAGGATTATCGCGATTATTACCCTTCTTCATCATTTCCAACATTGCTTGTCGTAAAGCTTGAGCTTTATCTAACTTACGGTCTTGGAAATTACGATAAAATTCCACCATCAGTTCTGCTGTTGGAGCATCGGGAACAGCCCATAAAGAAACCACGACGCTGGGAACTCCAGCGACTATTAAAGCTCTCGATAAACCGACCACTCCATCCCCGGTAATATCACCTCTACCAGTATCGCAAGCGCTGAGAACAGCTAATTCTGCTTTTAGATTCAAGTCTTGGATTTCACTGGAAGTTAAAAACCCATTATCTCTACCGGAAGGAGCTAAAGCGATTGCTCCAGGAATACCAAAACCGGCATAATCTTCTAATAAACCATGAGTTGCTAAATGAATATATCGAGCATTGGGTAATTGTTTTAAAACAGTAGCTTTAGTTGCTTTATTTCCTGTTAAAAATTGAGTATTAAGTCGTTGAGCAACTTGTCTTCCTTCTTCTTCTGCACCTTCTAAATTACTTAATTTTTTGGCAGATTCTTTATCACTTGTAGGAATTGAAGGCATTGTAGGATTACCTACTACTACTGCAAGTTGACTATTTTTAGGTAGTTTTTGTTGTTTTTCACGGGTAACTTTTAAAGCTTGAATTGAAGGTGCGGTGATGATGGTATGTTTTTCGATGAGATATTTATCATTTGAATCGATTAGAACTGCAAAGGGAACGAGAAATAGTTGTTTATGAGGAACAAAAACTACCTTGGCTTCTGGGTCATTTGGTAATAAGTCAGCAATGGGTTCTATGAGTAATTGATGGAGTTTTTTGAGGTTATTTTTGGTTTGAATTGCAGATGGATTAAGGATAGAACCTTCTTTGGAAAATACTGCCATACTGCGTTCTAATCCCATACTTATACGAGTATTAGCTACCAATTCTTTGAAGTTGACATTTTTATTTTTCAAATCGATTTGACGAGTTTGTATTTCTCCCGTGGGTTTGATTACCCAAATGACCAGTTTTTCTTCTTTTCCAGGGAAGATATTCCGATATTCTCCGAGACCGAAAGGTAAACGTGGATGAAAATATGTAGTTTCAGAAATAATGGAGTATTCTACAATCGTTTTTTGCTGCGATCGCGCAATTTGTTTTAGTTGTTCTACATTTGGGGGTTGAATGTTTGATGGTGCTGTATTGGATGGACTTGCTGCTGTGAGCCTATCTAGAACTGTTGGATCTTTTCGAGCATCATCTAAGTACTCTTGTTTTTTTTCTTGTATTAATGCTTTCCCATCACACTTAAAATTATCACTATCAAATCTATTATCAAATCTTTCCATATACTTACAAATACTTTCGGGAGTATATTTAGCATCGATTAGAGCATCAATTTTTTCTTCTACAGAAAGATTTCTGGGAACTGTTGCGGTTTCCAATAATAAACGTGAACGTCCCCATTCCGAAGCTGCTAAGGCTTGTTCCGATTTATTTTGAGCTAAAAGAATTCGCTGTAAAATATAGCTAGCACGAACTTGATTGTTAAATAAGAGCAAGCTATATCTGATATTTGCTTGAGATGTTGATTTTATTCTAACGGTTTCAAATATTTGAATTGCTTGTTTTAATTCCTGCTCTGCTTGTTCTAATTTCCCTAATTTTTCTAAAGTAATTCCAGCTAAAACATGACCATGACCGTTACCTGAATCTCCAGCAAAAGGCATACCATACACAAATTCAGAAGAAAAATCGTTGTTTTGAAGAAATTCACCTCTTGCTATGGCTTTTCGAGCATATTCAAGAGCTAAATCGTATTTCCCTAAACTATAATATGCTCTGCTTAGATAAAGTGAAGGGTCTACAAATAAACTTACACCAGGATGGAGAATTGCTTTGGACTCTTCTTTATATATCTGTGTTGCGATTGCAGAAGCTTCTTTAAAATGAATTAGTGATTCTTTAGCATTATTCTGTTGTAAATAGGTTTCACCAAGAAGCAATAGTATTGGTATACGATTTTTTATAATCTCCGCATAATTATTGCTTCGTTTTAGCATCTCCGTCAAATTATTGCTATTTATTTTTTTATCCCAATCACCAATAACTGCTCCCTGGTTTTTTTCTTTATATCTAACTGCTGATAAGCCTTCGGCTTCTTTTAATTTAGTTAGAGCATCGTTATAATTACCTTGATAAAGATAAAACATTCCAAAAGCTTTTAAGGCTAAAATTTCTTCTTTTTGTCCTCCATTAGCTTTGGCTTTAGATAATGCTTGTTCAAAATATTTCGGTTGTTGATAATAAAAACCTTTACCAGTTAACTCATCTACTTCATTTTCAAGTTTAAATTCTGGGTTTTCTGCTTGAGAATTTTCAGAATCTAATTGTTCATATTCTTCTGCTAGTAATTTCAGCTTTATATCCTGTAAACCTCTAGATATATAAATAGAAACAATTCTCTTTAACATTTTTTTATAAGTTTCTTTATCCCCAATTCCCTGATAAATCCTCATCGCTCGTTCGAGAGTTTCTGTACCCAGTACGTATTGTCCAGCTTCCAATTGCTGTTCTCCCTGTTTTCGCATTCTATCTGCTTCAGCTTTGCGATTATTTTGCGTTTGAGCTATTGCTGGTAGTTGAAAGTATGAGGAAGTAATATTTGAGCCAAAAATTACACTCAGGAAAGCAATAAGTATCAAAATATTTTTGGTTCTTGTGTGTTTCTTTTTCATTGTTTTATGTCAATTATTTAGAAATATAATTACATCAATCAATTAAAGGTTCGGAAATCAAATCTTCTAACTCGACATCAGAATCTGACAATAAATCTGACCAATATTTTTCTAATTCTTTATCTATTGGCTGACAGCGACGGGACTCTATTAATGCTGTAATAGCTTCATACCATAAACCTTCATTTGCGTATAAATGAATCTTTTCATTGATACTCGTAGCTGATGTTAATTTAGTTTGTAAAACTTCGTTAATTGCTACTCGTTTTACTATTCCCTGCACTCCTGTTTTTGAAGGTTGATTTTTCGGGTTGCAACTAAAATAGACTTTATAGTGATAAGTTTCATTTATTTCTAAACCAGGTGAAGTTTCAGGTATTGGAAAACCCATAATACCTCCACCATTCCTAACTTGATAATTCACTTGAATAGACTTAGTTTTGTTTCTAAGTATCAGAGTTAAACGACCTTGTTCGTGAGGAATATAAAACCAAAATTTTGGACGTTCTGAAAGAGTATTTCCCCAATTAGTTTTCGGAATTAAAGCGGTAATTCTTTTTGTTTCTATCGGACAATCATCACGACTTCCGCTATTTGTTGATGAGCGACTTCCCTTTGGTGCGCCGTTATTTGGAGGGTTAAACCGGAGAGGTTTATAAATGGGAATATTTTGATTAGCTATCGAGTGATTAAAATAGCTATCACCTAAAAGCAAAATAATACTTAAAACAGCAGCAGAACTTGTTTTCTTCATTACTTATCTCGTTTTATTTAATTTCTACCGATGCGTTTAATTGATTCTGATGATTCTGTATATCCTCGAAGCACCGAGATGCTAAAAACTTACGTTTCTACAAGTTTGATTAAAAATATTCAATAGTTATATTTATAATACAAGGTACAAAATTATATAAGTAGTAAAAATGACATTGTTGGTAGTTATATTTATTTGATATCTGGATAATAAATACTTCGACAAACTATCTAATTAGTTATTACATATATTTCTATAAAATCTTATGTATTATTTATTTATTAAAATCAAATTTTGATTAAAGTATTTCCACTTATTAGCTATAAAATATCCGGTAATACTACTCATAGATAAAGAAATTGCTGCGGGTATTAATGGTATCCATCCTCCTTGAAGGAAGAAGATGAAGCAAACTAAATATAAAATGGAGACACCCGTCCCGATATATATTAATAATAAAAAAGAATTACGATTGCTTAAGGAGGCTATTACAATCCCACTTCCTGCCAAAGACCAAATTACAACCCAAAGTATTTCTCCTGTTTGATTCCAAGTCCACAATAGAGGTCGTTTATCTAAAACAGCGCTGATAATTTGACTGGTCATTTGTGCTTGAATATCAACTCCAGACATTGGAGATAATGCTCCGTTACTGTAAGGTGTGGAAAAATAATCTGTAGGATTAGATATGGGAGCAACCACACCAATAATGACGATACGTTGTTTAATTAATTCGGGATTAAATTTATTTTCAAGGACATCAGTAAGAGAAATTTTTGTAGCAATATTTTTGGAACTACGATAATTAAGTAAAATCTGAAACCCACGATTATCTAGTTGATGATATCCACCAGTATTTTCTTGTAAACGTTTAAGTATCGTCTCACCAATTTTGACACTATTCCTATCTATTGTTTGAGGTTTTTTTCCTTTTGATTTTAAATATTTTGATGCTAATTGAAAGCTAAATGAAAAGCGAGTGGGACAGGGATTATTCAATTCTGGACGCATGAATAAGAGATTACGACGCAAAATATTATCGAATTTATCTCGCTCTAAGTTGCTAAATCCCAAGCGTTTTTCTGGAATTTCCGGTAATGGTGAAATACCTGGCTGATTTGAGTCATCGTCAGTCAATTTAACACTACATAAAGCAACTAATCGGTCATTATTTTGCAATAGTTTAAGTAATTTTTGATGACCTGGTTCTACAGGTCTATCGCGAAATATAAACAAACCGATTATACTGGGTTGATGCTGTTGTATTTTTTCGATAGTTTGAGCGAGTTTACCATCAGGAATAGGATAACTCAAGCGATTGATATCTGTTTCTGTTGCTTCAACTATTAATAAACGAGAATCTACCCCTTGATTGGGACGTATTTTCATCAAAGTATCAAAAGCTTTAAATTCTAAAGTTTGTAGCAATCCCAGCGACCGTATTGCTATAACTATCATTGCTACTAATAACCCAGATAAAATGACTCCTGCTTTAAGTAATATTTGACGTGAAGAAGACGTATCGGGAGGGTTGCGTAATTCTTCCCAAGTAGGTGGTTTAACAGACCAATGCTGACAAACTACAGGTAGCCAACTTGCACAATAATATTTATCTTCTATATCCTTTAGTTTACTCCTAGCTTCGCGTATGGCTACATAAAAAGATTTACCACTATAAAAACTATTAATAAACTCTGCTAAAAATTCTTGAGCTACTTGATTTTGAACTTGTTCCCGCATTACGATTATTTGAGGAATTCCTAACTCTTCCAACTGAGGAACTAATCCCAAACCTTGACAAGAATTAAAAATAGCTAGCTGTAAACCATTATCTATTGCTGCTTGTAATGCTGAATTTAACTCGGATATTTCTAGTTTTGTATTTTCGTTAATACTTATCCATCCTTTTTCAGCATTAGATTTACTATGTCCCGCATAAAATAGAATATCCCATCCTTGTTTATCTCTGAGCTTATCGCAAATTTCTTTACGAGAAGGTTGAGAGATAATTTCTAATTCTACTTCGGAATTATTTCTCAGAGTATTCAAATCTGCTTCTGAATTAATATTCGTAGAATCACCAATAATTGCTAAAATTCTAACTGTTCCAGCAGCAGTAAAAGACCTTTGTTTTAAAGAAAACTTCTTAGCACTTAAAGCAACTTCTGCTTTTTTATATTGATTAAAAAAGTCCCATTCATGCCAAGGCAATTTTCTTAATATTTCGTCATCAGTTTGAATTACTAAGACAACTTCATCCTGAGTATTAATATGAGTTCGTAGAACTCTATCTACTGGTTGAAACTCTAACGAATTAAACCATTGATTAATGATTTCAATTAAATAGTTAGTTAATTCTACAGCACTTTCTTGATTTCCTCGTTCTATATTATCTTCGGTAAATTCCAAAATTCTAGATTGGAATTTAATATTCTGGTTATCAAAACTTCCTCCATAAGCAATCAAATCATTATATAAACATTGCCAGTTGCGATAGTTTTTAGCGATTTCACGATTAGGAGGTAAACTACCATTATCTATTTCTTCAAGTAATTTATCTCCTTCATATAACTTGACTAAAATATGAGAAAAACCGCTTTCTAAACTTCCTCGTCCCAATCGAAAAGAAATGACCTTCCTCATAATTTATAAATCCTTTCAACTAAACCATAAATTCCTCAGTTAAACTAGCATTCTTTAAAGTAATTCTCAACTTGAACTTATCTCCCGATTCACCAGTAAACTCTGGTAATTGAACAAAATAATCTCTCTTATCAGCTTTAACTTCTTTGAGAACTTTGTCTAACTCAGAAAGTATTTCTAACTTTATACCTAATGGTAAATGGTTTTCTCCTGAAATCGGACATAAACGAGCGCGAATCTTTAATTTATCTTGAGATTTTGGTGTAACAGTCATTAGCAACATCACTGGATGACTAGCTAAATTTATTTTTAAATCAATTAACTTAGCTTTATTGATAGTTTCAGAACTATTCCTAGTCATATAACTAATATTTTGTGGCTGTCTCTTCAATAATTCTTCCGCATTTTGCCATTCTTTTTCTATATATTCTTTAGTTTCTTCTAACCACTTACCAAGTTTTACTATTCCTTCTTGAATTGATTCACCAACATTTTGTTTAACAATTACTAACTGTTCTTTTTGACTTAAATACTCTGGAAAGTCTTCCAAAGAACGTAACTGATTTAAGCTGATAACTCCTTCTGTTTCTTCCACAGAGGATGTAAAACCAAGAATTTCCGCTTCTCGAAGCGATTCATCTATATGAACAAACATATAACCAATACGATTCGACCAAGTATCTTCTGGAATCTGAATATTTTCGTCAGAAAAAACCGCACGACATTCTAACTTTCCGTGATTTTTTACTTCTAAATCTACTACATTAGTAAAAGTAGTCATTACAGGATTATTAAAATCGCTATTATCCCAATTAGTTTCATATCCTAGAAGTTCTAAGTAATCCTTAACGGCACATACAGCCAAAATATTATAATAAAATTGTTTTGCTTTTGCAGGGGTTAATTTTTGTTCGCTTAACTTTTTAGCTAATTCTCGATGAGCCAATTTTAGATTAACTGTAAAAGTTAAATTGTCGCTTATTTCCCAAGTATTCATTGCTTTTTATCTCTAATTGCTTATTGTAAATAATCTACTAAATCAGCTTTTACTTTATTAAACTCTCTTTCATAAAAGCTTTTGAGTGTAGTGTATGGTATATCCCATTTTCTTGATAAATTTTTAAATGTTTCTCCTTCCCAATTGATTGCAATTAATACATCTTTAAATGTGATATCAGTTCGGTTTTTTCTAATAGGTTTACCCAGCTTATTGTTTGGGTCATCTTGGATAATACTTTTAATTTCTTCAGACTTTTGATGACAAGCGAATTCTTTCGCTGATATTTCAGCTTCTTTATCTAAATACTTTTCCATTAATTCAGAATTTTGATATTCAGGAGAAATTACTATTTTCTCATCTTCAAGTTTATGTATTTGACTTTTTTTGCTTCCGATAATTCTTCCAGCAACATCTGGAAACTTTATCGGAATCCAGTAATTTATTAAAGACATAAAATCTCCTTTGGTTTCATCATATTTATCAATATTATCTATAACGTAGCGAATAGATTCTCCTTTAGCTTCTTGGAAAGCATCTTCGTAATCTTGGGTCGATAAATCTAATTTTGCTCCAAGACCTTGTTTTTTATATGTATTTTTTATCTCCATAGCTTTAATTAAGCATTGCACTGCTTGTCTCCTTTGAACGCTATTAACTTTAGTTCTTTTCGTTTCTATTGCTAAAGTATTAATAAATTTATCTGTAATTAACTCTTTCTGATATTTTTTTTGAATAATTAAAGCTTCCTGTATCAATAATTCCGCTAATTGTTTCAATGAATGGTTCTTGTTTATAATCAATTGAAACTTACTTTCAATATCTTGTTGTAAGTTTTCTTGAATTTGCAAGACATCTTCAGGAAAAAGATTGATAATATATTGCGAACGCCACCAATAAGATGAAGATAATTTTGCGACAATTAGGGTTGTTATCCGCTTTTCTTCATCAGTTTCAAATGAATATTTTCGATATTCTTTAAGTAAATTAGTTAACTCTTCTGCTTTCATATTTTATTTTCCCCTTCGCTCTAGGATGCTCTATACCTGTGTGAACAGTTCGTATCCAGAAACACAATCATCTCACTTATTATTTCGACTAGCACTGTATGTGAGTCCTAAACATTTGCACCTGTTTACTTTTCTCTGGGATAATCAAGATTTTACGCAAAAACACTAAGAGTTCGACAAAAAATTTCCCACAGTAGCGGTTGAAGAGTAATATGACCTAATAGATTCAAATAAATAAGTTGATTTCTTGCCTCATGACTTGAGGGTAATTTTTGGGTTCGCATATAAAATTAAATTTGTCTCACAGGTAAATTTGCTCGAAAGAAATTTAAATAGCTTAATCAACTCAGGTTATATAGGTGGGGTTGTTAAAAATGGTGCAACAAGGGAAGCAAGTACAGACAAGGAGAAATAAGAACTCAAACAAACGAATGATGAACGGTAGGAGCTAAGTAAGTCGGCGTTGAAAATCATAAATAGGACAAGGGAATAGGGAATAGGGAGTAGCAATAAGGGTTTAAGGGTAATCTACAATCTGTTACATAGCTCGGTTTATTTGTGCCGACTTACTTATCTATTCATCTCAATATTGTTATCCCAGATGCATTTTTAGCTTTTATAGCCAAGTATCTAATCGATTTTTATCCAGATTATAATAAGCTAATTATTTGTTTTTCAAATTCATATAATTTAAACAACTAAAAAAGTATTTTTATTCACTTACTGATATTATTTTTTAACTGCTGGTATCTGTTATCAGCAGTTTTCATTTTACGGCTCACGCCGATGGAGTTGTGAAGTCCGTAAAATCAAGGATTTGAAAAAATGAAAACTCCGCAAGAAATAGCCAGCGAAATAAAACAATTTTATGGTTCAGCAACTCTCTACAAACACTGGCTCGGCTTGAAATATACAGATGGTATACAATACCTAGCCGAAGAAGCTAATTGTTATTGGTTGTTAGATGCCATCGCTTCACATCAAACAAATCAATTTCTGTCAAATCCGAAGTTAAGAGAATTTCAAATCTGGCATTTACAAGTTCAAGATAATTCCGGTGTTTTGATATGTGAATGGGATACGAATCAAGAAGTATTACGCCAAGAAATTGAATATACAGATTTCCCTTTAAACCATATCAAGCTTTATCTCGTTGAAAAAGTCTTAATGCTTCCAAATGAATACTAAACCGCTTCAGATACTTCATAGGAAAAAATCATGATTCAAGCAATTGATACAGAACAGGTATTCGTCACAAACCTCGAACAATTTATGACTA
>JBCBHT010000050.1:0-31916 GCA_038525335.1 Cyanobacteria bacterium J06621_15
TCCCTATGTGGTCTCCTCCCGCCCCCAGATTGGTCACGACGGGGCCAGACGAACCCAGATTGCGTAGAGGCAAGAGCTTGCCTAACCGGTCGGAGGTGGAGGCATCTACGGCGGTCATACCCTTGCCATTGAAACAGCCTGACACTGTTAAACTGGCGGTGAAGCCCGCTAGCATAGCGATTAACTCCCTGCGATTTAATTTAGCCATGCTCCTATAGCCATCAATGGCTGAAGTTTCTAATCTATGTTTAGGTTTGCGAGCTTTCACGCTGGAGTTCTCCTTTTTTGTAAGTGTTCCATCTTTACTTCAAATTCAACAAATATAATGCGCTCTGGTTGTGAAAAGCGATTAATTAGATAGACTTTAAGTTCAACATCCTATGCAATGCTTCTCGCCAGTGAGCCGTAGCTAACATCAAACACTTCACCAGTAACCTTACCGGTAGCGCTTCCCGCAAAAAAGAGTACCGCCTTGGCAACGTCAATTGGCTCTAAATGTCCTACCGGAATAGGATTTTCAGGTCTCAGCATCTCAGAGACCATCTCGAAGGTTGGGTTGGGTGCATCTGGCAACATTTTGCGTAAGATAAAATCGTTGTCAGCAAGTGGCGTATCAACCAATCCTGGTGCAACAGTGTTGCATAGAATATTGAACTGCCCGTAAGACAAAGCTGCGGACTTTGCAAAACCGATCATTGCCCATTTTGTCGATGTATAGACTGGGAAGAACTCGTTACCCATTCGACCAAGAGCCGATGAAATGAAAATAATTCGCCCGGAACCTTGTGGTTTCATAAATCTGACAGCGGCTTGAGTCGTTTTTACCGCGCCAGCAACGTTGATCTCGAATACTGTGCTGATCTCTTCATCTGAAAACTCTTCGATTGCACCTGCCTGTGAAACACCCGCATTGACAACAGCAATATCGAGACTACCGAATGTGTTTACAGCCTGCTCCATCGCCCGCACTTGTGCATCTCGATTACGCACATCGCCTTTGAAAGTCAAGCAGCGAACGCCTAACGCCTCTACCTGCGCTTTCGCCTGTTCGAGGTCGTTCTCCGTTGCAACCGGGTACTGTACATGTGGAAGCGTGCGAGACGCAACGTCATAAAGCACAATGTTTGCACCCGCTTTCGCCAACTCCTCTGCAGTGGCAAGACCAATTCCACGCGCGCCACCGGTAATAAATGCGGTTTTACCGTCTAATTCCCGAGCGCCCAAGGTCGGCGCAGTTTGCGCTAGAGGCGTGGGAGTCGATGGATTAGTGTTTTGGGACATGACTCGTTCAGCTCCGATTGCCCCGACTACACTGGTGGCTCCCATTGCGCTCAAAAACTGGCGTCGATTGCGGCTCATGATTATCTCCTAACGTATTTATTTCGAGAATGAATCTATGCGCGATGACTTCGCGATGAAGTCGTCAGCACTTTAGAGAACTTTACGAGCAGAGGCGCGAGCCTGTATTGGACAATCCGTGGCGCAGATTGTACATTCCCGATCAAATATTTAAGATTGCACGTCTTGGCGATAGGCTCCGGGCGTGGTGCCGAGCTGCTTCTTAAATATCCGCGTCAGGTGTGCCTGGTCGTAGAAGCCGCATTCCGCCGCGATTTCAGAAATCGACAAGGGGCTAAAAGCCAGCAGTTCCCGGGCTTTTTGCACCCGCTGGCTGAGGACATATTGGTGGGGTGACTGCCCAGTCGCCGCTTTAAAGGTTCGCGAAAACAGCGAGAGAGATAGCCCTGCGACCTCGGCCAAGTCGCTCAGGTTAAACGGCTGCTCCAATGACGCCTGCACATAGTCTCTCACCCGCCCTAGCCGCTCAGCCTCAAGACCATGCGTCGGAGGAGCTTCGGGAATTGGGCCGGGTCGAGCCCGTGCCATCAGCATCGCGACTAGAGCCAGCAGCCCCTGATCAACCGCTAGCGAGGCAAAGGGACCCGCTTGGGCAGTCTGTTCCCACAAAGTTAGGCAGTGAGTGCGAATCCGGCTGTCTTGCAAAACGTGGTCATGCAAAGGCCGAAGAGCATGGTTAAGTACGGAAGCTTCGATTTCAAGTTTGGCGGCGATATCCACCAGTGGGGCAGCGATGAGCAGTAGGTCGGGATGTCCAATCTGCCGATACCAAACATCGCTGAGGGTTGGATTTAGGTACATCCCGGTGGGATTGTCGTCGATGGTAGTAATCCGGCGCATCCCCTCGCCAAAATCGACATTAAAGAAAGCGTGACCCCTAAGTGTAATCCCGAGGGCAAAGGCGTGGGTAGCTGGATCAATCGCTTCAAAATCTGTCTGCTCGACGCGAATGAACTCTACGGGAATGGCCCCTGCCTGCCGATGTTCGCGGGGGAATACGGAATAGACATCATGCTGCTGATACATATCGGCATACGTCAGGTGGCTCGGCTGCATCATCCCTGAACCTCCTGACGATAGGCTCCCGGCGTGGTGCCGAGCTGCTTCTTGAATATCCGTGTCAGGTGCGCCTGGTCGTAAAAGCCATAGACCGCTGCCACCTCAGTCAATGGCAGACTAGAAATCAACAGTTCACAGGCACGGGCAAGGCGACGCTCTAGGACATACTGATAAGGACTTTGACCTGTTGCCAGCTTGAAGGTGCGGGAGAGATAGAACTGAGGGCAGCCAGCCACCTGAGACAGCTCGGCGACGGTGAACCCCCGTTCGCAATGGGCTTCAACATACTCATCAAGTCGCGTCAAGATTGCAGGACTCAGGCGCTCGGCACGAGTCGGTGCCACGGCATTCGCCCGACGCAGCAACTGCGCTAACAGCGTTTGAAAGAGGCCGTCAATCATCAGGTTAGCGGTCAATTCGATAAATACTTAAAATACTTAGTTTGACTTTATCGATTGTATCATTGTCAGCCGCGCTGCACTTATCTAAACTTCCGCGATTCATGCCAAATTCTCTATAAATGCAAAATCGGCATAATATGTTGCCGCAGCCGATGCTTTAATTGCCCAGCAGTCTTAAAGATTTAAGGGTGTATCGTAGTGATGATTTTGTTTCCCGTTATGAATTTTGCTATTCTTAACTATTTGTTGTAAATCTGCTGACATAGAAATTAAATAATCCGCTTTTTTATCTCATATCCCTACATCTTTAGGACTACCGATAATTGAAATGACCACCCACATCTTCGGAATACGACATCACGGTCCCGGTTCGGCTAGCAGTTTACGTCAAGCATTAGAAATACTGCAGCCCGACACCATACTCATCGAAGGACCCCCCGATGCAGAATCCTTATTACCATTAGTTGCTTCATCACAAATGCAACCCCCGGTAGCATTATTAATTTATCTTCCCGACGAACCCAAACAAAGCGTTTATTACCCCTTCGCTATCTTCTCCCCAGAATGGCAAGCAATAAAATTCGGATTAACCAATAACATCCCCGTTCGGTTCATGGATTTACCCCTGACCCATCGGATGGCTATGTTAGAAGAACAAGGAGACAAGGAGACAAGAGGACAAGGAGAATCCAGAATTCCACAAGACCCATTGGGATTACTCGCAGAAGCAGCAGGATACAGCGACGGTGAACGCTGGTGGGAACATATGGTTGAAACACGAGATGATGGTAGTGATTTATTTACTGCAATTCTCGAAGCAATGACCGCTGCTAGAGAAGAAATTCCAGACTATGATAATCCCCTAGAAGCAAAGCGCGAAGCCTATATGAGAAAAACAATTCGTGCAGCAGAAAAAGAAGGATTTGAACGCATCTCTGTAATTTGTGGAGCTTGGCACGCACCAGCACTTTCACAGATGCCAGCAGCAAAGGAAGATACAGCTTTACTCAAAGGTTTACCCAAGAAAAAAGTTCAAGCTACCTGGATTCCCTGGACTTACGGACGTTTATCCTACAGTAACGGTTATGGTGCTGGAATCGAATCCCCCGGTTGGTATCATCATCTGTGGAATTCTAAAATTGGGCATGGGGAAATTGGGATGGGGAGACAAGGGGACAAGGAGACAAGGGGACAAGGAGACAAGGAGAATATTAGTTTTTCTTCCCCCTCTACCCCCTCTACCCCCTCTTCCCCCTCTCCCCCACTCCCCCACTCCCCCACTCCTCTTTCCCCCTCCATCTCAATAACCTGGATGACCAAAGTAGCACGTCTGCTCCGGGAACAGGATTTAGATGCTTCTTCTGCTCACGTTATCGAAGCTGTACGTTTAGCCGAATCCTTAGCTGCTTTACGAAATCGTCCTTTACCCGGTTTACCTGAATTAAATGAAGCCACGAAAACAGTAATGTGTTTTGGTAGCGATTTACCGATGCAGTTAATTTTTGATAAATTGATTGTCGGAGAAAGTTTGGGTCAAGTTCCGGACGAAACTCCTATGGTACCTTTGCAGCAGGATTTACAGCGACAACAAAAGCGGTTGCGAATGCCAGTAGATGCCGAAGAAAAGATGTATGATTTAGACTTACGTAAGGAGAATGGTCTGGCTCGTTCTCATTTACTACACCGTCTTAATTTGTTAGATATTCCTTGGGGACAGTTTCAACAAACTCGCGGTAAGAAGGGGACTTTTCATGAATTTTGGCTTGTACAGTGGCATCCCGAATTTGCTGTAAATTTAATTGAAGCAGGAGTTTGGGGTAATACGATTCATGATGCTGCTAGTGCTAAAGCTTGTGAAACTGCGGATAGAAATAATCAATTACCGGTGCTGACGGATTTATTGGACAAGGTGATTTTATCTGATTTACCCGATGCGGTAGTTTATTTAATGTCCCGGTTGGAAAATGCTGCTGCTTTAACCAGCGATGTCACCCATTTAATGAATGCATTACCACCGCTCGCGAATGTGATGCGCTACGGTAACGTTCGTCAAACCGATACGGTTATGATATCCCATGTCGTTGATGGTTTGGTAGTGCGAATTTGTATTAGTTTACCGGGTGCTTGTGCTTCTTTGGATGATGACGCAGCAGCAGCAATGTATGAGAATTTAGTAAAGGTAAATAGTGCTATTGGTGTGTTGCAAAACGAAGAATATATTACTTCTTGGCAACAGGTTTTATTACAAATTGCAGATAATATTAACGTGCATGGTTTAATTTCTGGACGTTGCTGTCGGTTATTATTAGATGCTGAGATATTGGAAGCGAATGAAGCAGCACGTAGGATGGGATTGGCTTTATCTAGCGCTACAGAACCAACTCAAGCAGCAGCGTGGATTGAAGGATTTTTAAAAGGTAGTGGTTTATTGCTGCTACATGATGATAAATTATGGCAGGTTTTAGATAATTGGGTCAGTACTTTAAGTGAAGATTTTTTTGTTGCTTCTTTACCTTTATTAAGACGTACTTTTGCAACTTTTTCTGAACCTGAAAGAAAACAAATGGGTGAAAGAGTTAAGAATGGTATTGATGGAAATTCTGGTTTTGATGATGAGAAAGATGATATTAATCATGAAAATGCTGTTTTAGTATTGCCGATTTTGAAGCAGTTTTTGGGGGTTTAATAAAAGCTATTAGTTGTTAGTTATTAGCTTTTGGATTTGGATGGTAAAAATAAGATAAAATAATCTATTTAATTTTGCAGAAAAAAACAGCGGGAGCATCCCAATTTTGCAACTCTATCAGAATATTGCTTGTCATTGCGAATGAAGCGAAGCTGAATGCTTCGCTCCATTTCATTCCGCTCGCAATGACAAAATATATTTTTACACATTTGGGATGCTCCCAAAACAGCCTTGCGTAGCATAGATATTTGGCATGTTAAGGATGGGAAATTCACAGAGCATTGGGATGAATTAAATTTGCTTGAAGTGATGCAGCAACTTGGAGCTATCCCAGTTAATCAATAGAACGCTTTAATCAAGATTTAAGTGCATGTAAGGGTTTTCACTTCAATGTCGTACATATAAACCTCACCGCTATATCAATTTCTCCATAGCTAGTTGCAAATCATTAGTAAAATCCCCAACTGCAATTCTGGCAGCTTTACGATTCTTTTTATAATCCTCAAATCTATCAGAAATAGACATGGGTTCGCCAATAGTAATTTTTGCTTTTTGTTTACCTAACTTCGGACGCTTATATGGATTTCCACCTTTAATTCGAGTTACCATATTCCACAAAATTAAGGTTGTTTCAGCAAATCTTTCGGCTGTAGGTTTTTCTCTGACATATTTACCCGTCACTGCAACAAAGCTTTCTACTAACCGCATATGCCACATTCTTAAATTAGCTTCTTCTGCAACTCTATCGGCTAGTCTTTTTTCAATGGTAGACAATGATTTATTATCTTTAAAATCCTCTCTAAAAATATAGTTCCACCCTGCTTGTTCTACTCTACGACAGCGGTCGCTAAAGTTACCTTTTGGCAGCAAATCAAAATAATCTTCGGATACTTTTAAAGCACTATCTAATAAAGCTGTCAAACGTGCTGCTATGACTTCGTTACCGTCACTAGTATCTGTTTCTGGTACATTTACTGTTAGCGAATGATGATAAAAGCGCTTGTAAAAATCTTCCATGACAGTTAATAAATGTTCTGTCAAACGAATTAACTTTGGATAAAGAATTTCTTGCGGTAAATTTTTATCAAAACCGTTTTCATTTACAGATAAACCGCTAGCTTTTTCTAGTTCGCTTAATAATTCAAATATTGATTCCCAAGGTGGATTTATATAGCTATATTTAATTCCAACTGGCAAAATTAAAACTTCTTCACTACGTCCGGCTTTTTCTAAATCTTCTGCACACCAAAAGCCTAATTGTGCAATCCCCGGTTCTAAGGGACTAATCATTTCGGAAAGTCCGTTTGTAGCTCCTTCTGGTGCAGCACTCATCGGAAAATTTCCTTCTGCAAATAAATTCCGAGCCGACCTTAATCCAGTCCAATCTGCTTTACCTCGCTGTATTGGGGTAGCACCCATCTGCGATAAAAACCAGCCGATGTGGGAACCAGCCCATAAAGGAATTCCTCTATCGTAAATAAAATGAGCATGAACTGGATAATTTAATTTAATTCCTTCTTCTCGGGCTACTTTCGGTACGATATGAGAAAACAAATAACCCAATGAGAACGGGTCTTCTACTTGTGGATGTCGGAATGCTATTAGAAAACGAATCTTTTTTTGCTGGAATTCGTTGACTAATTTTACTAAAGTTTTGACATTTTCTGCTTCAATTTGGCTAAGGATGGTTTGCGAAGGTATCCATGCTGGTAATAGTAGCTGGGTAATTCTTAATAATAACGGATTAAATTTCGGTGGAATAAATTCTAGTGGTGCTTGTGCTTGATTAATTGCGGTGGACATACAGTTATCAGTGAACAGTGAACAGTGTTAGCGGAGCGTGTCCCGAAGGGACATACAGTGAGCAGTTATCAGCGAACAGTTATCAGTTATCAGTGAGCAGTGAGCAACTAACCACTAACCACTAACAATTAACGTAAAACTAATTATTATCTGTTTATATCCAAATTTCTTGTAAGATAGGCATCTTAACACTGGTAATCAAAAAAATGCATTCAGAACTGCAATTAAACTGATTAAACTTTGGTTTACACAACGGTGATTTACTGAGTATATTTGCTCTCGTATATTAAATAGAAGTTATCAAATTGGTGAGGAGGAGATACGATGCGACTTTCAAAAATGTTATTTGTTACTCTCAGAGATGACCCAGCCGATGCTGAAATTCCCAGTCATAAGTTATTGGTTCGTGCTGGTTACATTCGTCGCATCGGTAGCGGTGTATATGCTTATCTTCCTTTGATGTGGCGGGTTTTACAAAAGGTTTCTCAAATTGTCCGTGAGGAAATGAACGCAACCGGAGCAATGGAATGTCTTCTACCTCAAATACAACCTGCTGAGTTGTGGAAGGAATCGGGACGTTGGGATACTTATACCAAAGCTGAAGGGATTATGTTCTCACTGACTGACCGTCGGGAACAACAGCTAGCGCTTGGTCCTACTCACGAGGAAGTAATTACTACGGTTGCTAGAGACACGATTCGTTCTTACCGTCAGCTACCGGTACATCTCTATCAAATTCAAACTAAATTCCGGGATGAAATTCGTCCCCGCTTCGGTTTAATGCGCGGTAGAGAATTTATTATGAAGGATGGTTATTCTTTTCATGCTGACGAGGAAAGCTTGAAAGAAACTTACCAAGATATGTATCAAGCTTACAGCAATATGCTGCGTCGCTGTGGGCTGGAATTTCGTCCTGTAGAAGCCGATTCTGGTGCAATTGGTGGTTCTGGTTCTACGGAATTCATGGTTTTAGCGGAAGCTGGGGAAGATGAAGTTCTCTACACTGAAGATGGAAAGTATGCTGCAAATGTTGAAAAGGCTATTTCTTCACCCCCCGATGCAGAACCTTCTAGTTTTACTAATTATGAAAAAGTAGAAACTCCTCAAACCGAGACAATTGAGAAGCTCTGCAAAACTCTTAAATGTTCTCCGACTCAAGTTGTCAAAAATGTTCTTTATCAAGCAGTTTACGACAACGGTACGACTGTATTGGTTTTGGTAAACATTCGCGGCGACCAAGATGTTAATGAAGTTAAGTTATATAACGAATTAACTAAGTTGGCTTCTACTTATAAGGCAAGCTCTATTCTTGCTTTAGAAGTACCCAGTCCGGAAGCTCAGGAAAAATGGGCTGCGAAATCTTTACCTTTGGGTTATATTGCTCCGGATATTGGTGACGACTATATTAAGTCTCAGAAAGGAATTCATCCCAAGTTTTTACGATTTGTAGATAAAACCGCAGTTGATTTAAAGAATTTTGTTACTGGTGCTAACGAATCTGGTTTTCACGTAGTTGGTGCAAACTGGGGAGAGCAATTTAAGCTACCAGAGTTAGTGGTAGATATACGCACCGCAAAAATTGGCGATCGCTCACAACACAATCCAGCCGAAACCCTTAAGTCTGCTAGGGGTATAGAAGTAGGACATATTTTTCAATTAGGAAGCAAATATTCTCAGGCAATGGGAGCAACTTATACAACCGAGCAGGGTAAAGATAAACCTTTGGTTATGGGTTGTTACGGTGTGGGTGTTTCGCGAATGGCTCAAGCTGCTGTAGAACAATCCTACGATAAAGATGGAATTATCTGGCCCCTAGCAATTTCTCCCTATCATGCAATTGTGACAATTCCTAATATCAAGGATGCTCAACAGGTAGAAGTAGCAGAAAAACTTTACCAGGAATTAAATCAAGCAGGTATTGAAACTCTTCTCGACGATAGAACCGAGCGTGCAGGAGCTAAGTTTAAAGATGCTGATTTGATAGGTATTCCTTATCGCATTGTAACTGGAAGGGCAATTACAAACGGCAAAGTTGAAGTTGTTGAGCGTAAAAGTAGCGAGTCTTACGAAATTGCTATTGATGAAGTTGTATCTACTTTGAATAAGAAAATTAAAGATGAATTGTAAATAATACAGGTTCGTAGTAAGTTCTTTAGTCCTTATTTCTTGTTCCCAGGTGGAACCTGGGAATACAGTTTTAGAGGCTCTGCCTAGGGTGTTGACTTTGTTAGAATTTCTACACTTTTTATTCATACAACTTTCATGTCGGTAATAATCGAAATACTAAGCCCTCACCCCGCCTTCGGCTCCCCTCTGCCCTTATCCTGGAGAGGGGTTGGGGGAGAGGGCAATATTTTAGGCTAAGACACGTTTTTTGTATGAATTTTTATGCTTAAAAAAGCACAAAGTACACAGCCTAGGCTCTGCCTCTAGTCCAATGCGAGGCAGAGCCTCTAGTTTTGGTTTCCCAGCCAGAGTCTGGGAACCAGATCAACACAACAAATGCAATTTTTCAAAATATTCAATACTTAATGGAATTTATTTCCTTTTTATTATCGGGTTTATTTGGCTTAATTACTCCTGCTGGAGTAGTTATAGATACTGCTGCTGAAGATGCAATTCGTTCCCAATTAGTTCATGCAGAAAAATTGCAGGTACGTGTAGATAATGCACCGACTCATCAATTATTACAGGGAAAAATAAAAAAAATTAGAATTGCAGGACGGAATTTGCAGTTAAAACAGTTGGATTTAAAAATTAATACTTTGGAAGTAGAAACTGATGAGATACATTTTTTACCTAACAGCATTCAAAAAGGAAGGCTCAAATTAAAAAAACCTTTCCAAGCTGGTATTCGTTTAATTTTTACTCAAGCAGACATAAACAAACTATTACAATCATCTGATATATTAGCTTTCTTACCCAAGCTAAAAGTTAATTCAGAAGACTTCCTAGATATAGATGACGATGCTGTATATAAATTTGCTAACCCGCAATTTAAAATTTTAGATAACAATCGCTCCCAATTTCAAATTGAATTACGTTCGGAAAAAGGTGAAGAACCTTTGTTAATAAAGGTAGAGACAAAAATAAATATAAATAAAGGTAGACAAATCACAATTAATGAAACAGCGGTAACTGTAAATGAGGAGCAAGTTGCGCCACAATTCGTTGAAGGAATTGTAAAAAACCTTAATCAAAGACTCGATTTACGTAACTTGGAAGGTGACGGAATTTTAATACGAATTCTAAAATTAAATATAAGAGCGTCGAAATTAGAAATTGCTGCTTTTGTGCAAATTAAACCGTCTTCCCCATCAGTGTTATCTACCAAGCCCCTCACACAGTTTCAGGTACTATCTCAGCCCATAAGCGAAGGTGTCAGATGACAGAGCAAAATAAAACAAATCGTATTTCTTCCGGTGTAATGGCAGCTATTGCAACTGCGGCTGTTGCTGTTGCTGGTGTTACAGGTTATTTCACCTTTAATCCCCCCGGCGATACTCCTGGGGACCCTGATATCGTAGAACCAGGAGATGTAAATCCTAATCCACCAGTAACTAACGAAAAAAAAGCTGAAGTCTACTGGCTCGAATCAAACGGTACAGGCTTTAGTTTGCAGCCTCAAGATATTCAAGTCCAAGCGGATGCTAATAACCCTTCAGAGTTTTTAGAAGCAGCTTTTAACAGCTTGTTAGCTGGACCTACTGAAGGAAGCGGTTCTACTGCAATACCTCAAGAAACGAAATTATTAGGTATTAAAGCTGAAGGAGACGAAGTAAGGGTTAATTTATCGGATGATTTTCAGTTCGGTGGTGGTAGTGCTGGGATGATTGGACGTGTAGGACAGGTAGTGTACACTGCTACTACTTTGAATCCCAATGCTAAAGTTTTCCTCGAATTGAATGGCGAACAAATCGAAGTTCTTGGTGGTGAAGGCTTAGAACTAGAGCAGCCATTAACCCGCGAGAATTTCATGAAGAACTTTGAGCTTTAATTAAAGGTTTTTAGCATTTAACAAGCGAAAAGCCTAAGAAATCTTGTATTTCAGATATTTAGATTTCCTCAACCCCCCTGAAAAGGGGGGTTGTTATTTGTTGATGGATATATGAAAGAAATAGGGAACAGGGAAAAGGGAATTGGGAATTAGGAACGGGAAATAGCGGAAAGTGCGGTCTCGGGTTTTCCCCCTTCGGATATCTCCTTCGGAGACGCTTCGCTAACACCACTTCCCTCAACGAAGGGAGACGACGGGGGTGGGTTCACCAAGGGTCGCAACTTTCCAAGAGAGGGAACAGGAGTAAGAATTTAATTCAATCCAAAACCCAAAATCCAAAATCCAAAATCCAAAATCTATCTTTAAAAGTTTGCTCAACGGGGGGAACCCCCGCACCGCAACTTTATGCCTTCGACACGCTACGCTAACGCGAAATCGAATCATCTTTCATTTAAAACCCGAAAACTACGGGCTTGTTGTTCTAACCTAGTGGCGAGACGGTCGCAAACTTGGTTACACAATTCAAAAATCATATGGTCTTCAACTCGGTAGTAGGCACAGGTTCCTTCACTACGACGACTGAGAATTCCTGCTTGCCACATGACCTTAAGATGTTTTGATACATTCGCTTGAGAAGTATGGGTTGCCTCTACCAACTCTTGCACGCATTTTTCTTCTTCTCGAAGCAGATGCAGCAACCGGAGGCGCATCGGTTCGCTTAACAGACCGAAGTATTCAGCTACTTGTTGCACCACTTCTGAGGGTACAGGCAACATTTGTTTCATCAGAATTAACCTGCCACGAATGGGACTGACTTTTTTAACAATGACACATTCGTTATATAGATTAATACTTAATCGGGGTTAATTCGCATCAAAGCTTGACCATATTCTACGGAAGAACCATTTTCTACTAAAATTTCCATTACCTGACCCGATATTTCCGCTTCTATTTCGTTCATCAGCTTCATCGCTTCAATTATGCACACCGTATCGCTTTTACGAATGCGATCGCCAACTTCTACAAATGGTGATTCACCCGGTGCGGGGGCGCGATAAAAGGTTCCTACCATTGGTGAATAGATTTCTACAAATTTTGAGTCCTTGGCTGTAGAAGTTGCATTTCCTTGTCCTCCATTACCAGTATCTGAAGCACTTCGACCTAGGTTATCAGCATTTAAAGAAATATCTGGCGATAAACCACCAACATTTGCAGGTGGTAAAGCTACTTGCGGTACAGCTTGATTAACAAACTGAACACCTTTACGTACCGTTAATTCAAAATTTTCGCTTTTAAGATTTACTTCTGATATATCTGTTTGGGCAATAGTCGCTAAAAGTTGGCGAATTTCGTTAAAGTCTAATGGCACAGTTAAAATGTCCTCATGGATAAAGTTTATAGATAATCAATCGATATATTAGAATTTCTTAAAACGGTAGGGATAAATATCCCCCCGTAGTAAGATGACTATTAGCCTTTTTTCAAAGGGAAATTTAATTTCCAGTTTCCCTACCTAGATATTTATCGTCACGGGTATCAATACGAATCCGTTCCCCTTGAGAAATAAACAGAGGAACCATAACAGTCGCTCCACTTTCCAACTTTGCGGGTTTGGTACCACCAGTCGCAGTATCTCCCTTAACACCAGGGTCAGTTTCCACAACTTCTAATGTCACCGAATTAGGTAATTCCACCTCTAATACTTCATCGTTCCAGCGAATAACATTGACTTCCATACCTTCGTTAAGATATTTAACGCGGTCGCCAATTTGTTGAGTACTTAAACGACTCTCTTCATAGCTTTCCATATCCATAAAGACGAAGTCATCACCATCTTTATAGGTATGCTGCATCACGCTTTTTTCCAAAGTAGCTTGAGGAACAGTTTCCCCAGCCCGGAACGTTCTTTCAACAGTATTACCACTCGTAACACTTTTCAGTTTTGTGCGTACAAAAGCAGAACCTTTACCCGGCTTAACGTGGAGAAATTCTACCACTCGCCATACCGAGCCATCTATAACAATCGAGACACCAGTACGAAAATCGTTACTCGAAATCATGAAACTTTATATGGGGAAGACAATCGGCATTTATTGTACCCCCAATTCGTAATTCGTAATTCGTAATTCGTAATTCGTAATTGGGTAATAGGTAATGGGTAATGGGTAATTGGGGGAGATGGGGAGATGGGTAATAGGTAATGGGTAATTGGTAATTGGGGGAGATAGGGAGATGGGGAGATGGGGAGAAAATAATAACTCCTAACTCCTAACTCTTAACTCCTAACTCTTCCCCGTTCACTGTTAACTGAATCGCTGCGGGTAAGATGCGATGTTCTTGAATTTGAATTCTTTTGTGGAGGATTTCGGGAGTATCATTGGGTAATACTGGTACTGCTGCTTGCATGATAATTCTTCCGCTGTCCATTTCTAAGGAAACCAAATGTACGGTACAACCAGTGATTTTTACTTGAGCTTCTATTGCTTGTTCTATTGCTCTTACTCCCTTGAAACTGGGTAACAAGCTGGGATGAATATTAATTATTTTTTGCGGAAATGCATCGATAAGTACTTGAGTTACCAAACGCATCCAACCAGCCATAATTACCCATTCCACATCATGAGCAAGCAATGTTTCTACAATTTGTTTATCTAATTCTTCCCGGTGCTTGTAGTCGCGATGATTAATGAGTACGGCTTTAACATTCCATTTATCTGCACGTACTGCTGCATATGCATCGGGATTATTGTAAATTAAAACTTTTATTTCAGCGTTTAACTGTCCATCTTCTATCGCTTGGACAACAGCTTCAAAATTGCTACCACTACCAGAAGCCATTATTCCCAATTTTACAGGTTTGTTTGATACTTGTGAATCTGTGGGGATATCGGGAGATACTAAACTTGGGGAAACGGAGGTCATAGTTATACGTTCGTAGTTGCGCTTCAGCGCCAAAAATGTACCCAAACCACTAGAGCGTACCTAAAAACATATTTTCATGTCAAAGACTTAAACCCCAGCTTCGTAGGGTGTGTTACGGCACAAAATAATTATCTTCAAACACGACTATTATCATAATGCCGTAACGCACCATTATCTTAGAAAAGAAGCACTTAATTACCTTCAAGATAAAATTAAACACTATTAAAAACTGCGTAAATAAAAATTTTGAATTTAAATTAAAAGTTATTTGTAGGGTGTGTTGTCGCGAACGCGCAACGCACCTTCTAGTATCAGTTTATCGAAGTTTCGGTGCGCTCACGGCTGAAGCCATAACACACCCTACAAACTATTGAAAAATATTATCTTGTTTCAAATGTGTAATTTAAAGATTGAAAACCAGACGGACATTTAATCTCTTCAGATTTAGTTAAATTTTTATCCAAATTTTGTATTTCAGGAATTGAACTTAAAGAACCATTAGCTTGACTTTCACAAACCTGCGCTATGGTAATTTTATAATCACTACCTTCTACTTTTACTGCATATACTAATCCTAAATAACTTTTAATATCTTCACGTTTGGCTTGAGCAACATGCATTACTCCTTCGGTTTTATCTGATTGAGGAATAATTTCAGAATCATAATTTTGTCTGTCAGGCTGGATATCTAATTGCGTTGTAAATTCATTATTTTCTAAAAAATAAGCTTGTTGAGCGCGATTCATAGAGCCGATACGTAATCTACCTTCAGATTCTCGCGCTTTTAGTTCTCCAGTAGCTAATTTGCAACCAGAAATACCTGTAAAAAATAGTAAAAAGGTAAATATTTTTAATTCATAAACCCTTTTAAAGACTACTTTAAATAGCAAATAATTCATCAATCACATATTTTTAATTATCGGTATTCATCTAATTAAACGTCTATCTGACATCGATAAAACCTCGCGGACAACTTATTTCTTCCGAGGAATTTCGAGGAATCCTTGGCATTCTAGGTAGTCTAGATAAATTATTATCAGTTTCACAAATTTTTGCCAAAGTAACAGTCTCTCCGCTACTAGCTTTTGTCAAATATACTAAGCCAATATAACTACTCAACCCTCTACGTTTTGCTCGACCAATATTCATTACACTTTTGCTTGATTGAGGCACAATTCTATAAGTATAATGTTCTGTTTTTTTGCTCATACCTAACCCCAATTTATTAAATTCTGTCGAAAACTTAGCATTTTCTAAATAGTAAGCTTGTTGAGCGCGATTCATTGCACCAACAACTGTTTTAGCTTCTTTATTTAGCTCTCTATCTGCTTGCTTTTTCCCAGCATCCCCTAAAGGAATGATTTCTGTACCTGCTGGTAAAGTTGTTCTGTTAGAAACTTTTTCCAATGGAATGTCATAAGCAATTTTATCCCTATAAGCAGGTCGCGGTGGGATAAAATATGCTTTTCCAGTGGGGGTTAAAATAACTTTCATACTTCTTCCGGTACCACGTGGGTCTTTTAATTCCCATTCTCCCGTCCATCTTACTGGTGTTGGTGATTGAGCATTAGTGGAGGATTCACATCCGGAAATACCTGCTACGAGCAATAGTAAAGCTGATAGCAGCAGCTTTCGAGGAAATAAAATGCTCCCGCTAAAAATATTTTTTTTCATAATTCTGTATCGCAGGTGATAATTTATATCTGTATTTGAGAACAGCATTATAGTAACTGCTGTATCAATGAATGTCACTATCTATACACAAACGTTGATTTTTATATTCTGTGGAAAAGGGAACAAAAATAGGTTTAGGCTTAACCACAATGCTGCAAGATAAGATATCAGTTTACCTGTTTCGGTAAAATAGCTTTACCCACAAACATCAGCGCATCAAATGCAGCAAAATTCTAAAACTTCCCAATTTTCTTTCAAAGAATTATTAGATAACGAAACCTTCGCAGCTTGGTTTTTTCTCACTCCCGCAATTCTTCTACTTGGAGTCTTTGTAGTTGGTCCTATCGGTTATTTGTTCTATCTCAGCTTTACTGCTGGTAGTTTCACCAAAGATGGTACTACTTGGGTAGGATTAAAAAATTATCTGCGTTTACTACTCAATCCCGATTTTTCACAAGTTCTTTGGAATACTGCTTATTTCACAATCGCTACGGTTATACCCAGTATTGTTATTCCTTTACTACTAGCTGTCTTGCTAAACCAAAATATAATCCTACGAGGATTTCTACGCACTTCTTATTTCTTACCTTCAATTATTTCTTTAGTTGCTGCTGGTTTGGGGTTCCGCTGGTTATTTCAAAATGAAGGTCCGGTTAATACACTTTTAAATAGTGTTGGAATCGATTCTATTCCTTGGCTAAGCAGTACTATCTGGGCAATGCCAGTTATTATTTTACTCAGTATCTGGAAGCAGCTTGGTTTTAATATGGTGGTGTTTCTAGCCGGTTTACAAGCTATCCCGGTTAGTCGCTATGAAGCAGCAGAACTTGACGGTGCTAACAGTTGGGAGCAGTTTTGGTTTGTTACTTTACCGGGGTTGCGACCAACTTTGATATTTTCCACAATCACTACAGTTATTTTTACTCTACGCAGTTTCGAGCAAGTTTACGTAATTTCTGGTGGTGGTCCCTTAAATTCTACTAATTTACTGGTTTACTATATCTACCAAGAAGCTTTCGGTCAGTTTGATTTTGGCTACGCAGCAGCAGCAGCGACCGTATTATTAGCAATCACAATGGTATTAGTTTATTTTCAATTACGGACTTGGAATAAAGAAATTTAGCCGATAAATAATATTTTTCATCCTGATTAGATAGTAAAAATAAATACTTTAATAGGGTAAATATCAATATGCTTCGCAATCAAACCTATGAGCTATGTTAAATGTTTTGTTTAAATGAAGATTAAATATTAATTATATTTTTTATAAATGTAGATAGTAAATTTAATCAATTTTTAATTAGCAAATTTGAATTTACAATCAATAGCAACGTTAATAATTTAGCGGGTTAAAAATTACACATCTTTAAGTTATAATTTCGTAACTTGTTGTATTTATATGTATTTTCCTTGAATTTTCGGATAACTTATCATGATGTTTTGACAATTGATTGTAGTTTGAAACAGCTATTTTCTATGACTGGTAAATTATTTGGGGTTTTTTTATTGAAAAAATTAAACTTGATTAACTAAATAATTTGCTGTTAAGGTGTAACCTCGAAATACAGTAATTGTCAGGATGCAGATTTTTAAAATTTTACATTTGGGGAACATATTATGATTAATCGTACTGACAAGCAAGAATTTGTATTAGGTCAAATAACCGATAGTTTTGGTCAGAGAGATTTTAGCGGATACGATTTATCTGGAATTGATTTAAAAGAACTTGATTTAACCGGAGTTAATTTTACGGGAGCAAATTTACGTCATGCTAATTTTAGTAGAGCAATTCTTACTAATGCAAAATTGGATAAAGCAAATTTAACTCAAGCAAGTTTACGGGAAGCTCATATGCATGAAGCGTCTTTAAGGGAAGCTAATTTAAGCAATGCTGATTTAACAAAAGCCTCTTTATGTGGTGCAATCTTTTTTGGTGCAGACTTTTCTGGTAGTAATTTACAGGAAGCTTCATTGTGCGATACAGATTTGCAAAAAGCAAATTTAAGTGAATCTCGATTGATAGAAGCATCTTTGATAGAAGCTAATTTATTTCAAGCGAATCTTCAAAACGCAAAATTATGCGGTGCTAATTTATTAGAAGCTAATTTGAATCAAGCTAATTTACAGGGGGCTGATTTAGCTTGGGTTAATTTAACGCAAGCTAATTTGAAAGAAGCTAATTTACAGGGAGCAAACTTTTACAATACTAAGTTTAATCAAGCAATTATGCCTGATGGTAGAATTAGACAAGTTCAAATTTTCTGTTTTAGCTGATATTTCAGTTCAAACTACTAGACTATTAGCTAACTAAAAAATTAGTTTTACTACCCTCTAATTTCTAATTCCCAACTTCTAACCTTTTCTCTGATTAAAATTCTTTTCGAGAAAAAATAAAAGCGGCTATACCTAAAAGCATTGCACTGTAAAATAAGCTGTAACCAGCATTTGTAATTAGCGTAGTGGTTTCTGGTAATGCTGACAAACCATAAACAGCTTCGTTCTTTAAATCTAAACGAGATAAATCTGGTAAAACTATATATAAACCTTGAGTTATTTTCTCCAAACCAGGATTTTCACTAATATGCGCTAGTTTCAATAAATCTTGGGTTATATTTCCCATTAAATATACTGCGAATGTTAAAGCCGTTGCTAAGATAGAACCTGTGAATACGCCAAAAGCAATTGCTATAGCACTAATTAAAGATAACTGTAATATCAGAAAAATTGCATTTATCGCAATACTTGCTGCTGAATAGCTAATATTATTAACTTCTAAGAATAAAGTATAAATAATACTCATCGCGGTCACGAGCAATGCTAAAACCGTCAATAAGCCTAGATATTTACCAATAACAAATTCGTTTCTACTTACAGGTTTTGCGATTAACATTAAAATAGTTCTTTTCTCTATTTCTTTGCTAATCAATCCCGTGCCTATAAATACCGCAATTATCAGACTAAGGCTACTCATTACAGCTAAACCCAAGTCTAAAAACATTTTATCTTCTGTAGCTGCTGCTAGTTGTGGTAGTAAACTAACAGCGATAGCTAATATTACCGTATAAAAGCCAATAATGTAGAAAATACGGTCGCGAACTACTTCTCGAAAAGAATTGTTGGAGACCGCAAATACTCTGTTGAGATTCATGTTGATTTTATCGTTAACCCAGTATCATTACTCAGTTATGATTTATCAACTGTTATTTGTCAATTGATGGGAACAATTAACTAGTTCTCGAATCTTTTGGGATTTCTTACTGGTTTATAAGTGATTTTATCGAAACACTCCATTTCAGCAAATAGAGTTTCTTCGTTTCGTCCACCGATAACCTCAATAGTTTCTGCAATGGGTGCAATTTGACATGATTTTGCTAAATAATAACCATTTTCTGCAGAGCTTGGACCTTTCCATACAGTAAATAAATCTAATCTGTAAGAATTAATATCTTTCGGGTCTATGTTATCTACATTGATTTTTAAGTCCCAGAATTCTTTTTCTGGAAAACCATTTAATTCATTTTCTACATTTTGCCGTTCTATGTTATTCTCAACCCTTCTTTCAAGGTCTTGAACGTTTGATCTCAAATTTCGGGGTTTTAACCATTTCTCTGCTTCACCCCACGGTTTTCCATTTAATTTGGTTTCTAAGGCTAACTGAAATTTATTTAACATTAGCAACCCATTTTCAGGATTTCTTTCTGTAGGTTCAAATACTGTGACTAAATCATTGGGTTTAATAACTTCTTTTCTATAAATTGGATATTTAGCACTGGGATAATCTTTTAACCATGTGTCTACAACTCCGTAAAGATTCAGCCAGCAACTCAATAACATACAGCAGCCAATTAATACTATGACACTTTCCCGGTCTTCCAGCTTTGGCGGTTTGATTGTAACATCTGTACCGCTACCTTCAAAAAACTCGGGAACGGCAGTAATTAAAGCGGATATTGTGGGCCAAAAAATGATTGTTCTAGCTATAATTTGGTCGTCTTGCTGAAAAGCAAAAATACTGACTATACCCCCAGTAATTACAGCACCAACGGGCATAATTGTCCCTGGGACATATAAAGGCTTATCGGTAGTGTACCAAGAAGTTCCAGCGACTAAAAATACCCAGCCAAAAAAAGCAATTACATCTTTAATTCCACCGTCAGCCAAAGATGACATAACTGCGGAAAATACGCTCAAATAAATTAACGTTTGCCAAGAATAAGCTTTTGGTGGTAAAAAAAAGTTTTTTATTCTCTCAATAATATCTTTGAGAAAATCAAATAGAAACGCTAAACCAAGTAAGTCTGCCGTCTCTTTGAATACGCCCACTTTTTACTCCTATAAATTACTCTAACTGTAGTTAAAACCGAATATATTTGTAACTTTTACAATTACTGCTAAGCGTTTGCTAAAGTAAGTGCGCGGAATAACACAACTAAGGTAATCGCAGTATAGCTAAGTGCAGTAGCGAGTAATGTAGTAGTTAATAAACTTGTACTTTGCCATGCAATTCTCTTTCCGCGACGCGATTTTCGCATTAATAAAATCGTATCTTCTGGCTCTGTTTGTGGTTGTTTATCTCCCGATTCGCTTAAGGATAGAATCATTAATTTTAATAGTCCGAACTTGACTATTAAGGTTCCAAAAAAAGTTGTGAAACCAACCAAAATAATGCTAGCAGAGAAATTATCTGGTAAACGATTGTATAGAATATAATTGATGATTCCGATTCTATAACTATCAAAAACAGCAGTGCGCTCTACGATAAAGAAAATTACCCAACCGATAACATTAGAAAAAATATTCATAGAAGCAGCGTAAAAAGAGCTAGTTCGTTTGTCGAACTTTAGTCTCCGATTTAATATATAGGCTTCTACCGTAATCGCTACTAATAAGAATAAAAAATCAAATATGATTATACCGAAAGGAAAAATCTGGAAAGACGGAAGAATATCGAAGTCATCAAACATATTTTTATCACTCCACTTAATGTAACTTCAAATACTACTTTGAGATACCACTTTGATAATATAAAGCCTTTAGCAGTAAATAATATTAAACGGAATTTGAGTCTTTTACCATTTTTTATACATGGAATTAGCATAAAAGTAAATTATTGTTATAGGCAAGACTCCCAGGATTTAATTTCACCAGACTAAATACACGTAAAAAGGATTGTATCGGCGAACAAGCATGATTCAGTAGTGGCTATTCACAGGTTTTGAGCTACTACCGGAACCGGGCACAGTGCCCCTAGTTTCTAACTATGGGGGTGTAGTGCGCTGCGGGAATTTATTCTCCATCAATTCTAAAAAACGGTAGACGATTTTTATGTTTAGATGTATAATGCAATAAGGAGGTGATCCAAGTGTTTAATCTGACTTACGAGTTCAAACTAAAGCCAACTAAAAACCAAATAAGTCTGTTTGAAGAATGGTTAGAAACTCATCGTAGAGTTTACAACTATGCTTTAGCTGAACGTAAGGACTGGTATAAATCCAGGTCATGCCAGATTAAAGCTTGTGACCTTCGTAGCTGTTACATTATTCCTGCCGATGCCCCGCGTCCAACATTTGCAAGTCAATGTAAATCTTTAACGGTTGTACGTAAAAATAATGCATATCTAAGCAAGATAAACGCTCAATCGTTGCAGCAGACATTGAGACGACTTGAAAAAGCTTTTGTCAGTATGTGGGAACAAAATCACGGGTTCCCACGATTTAAAAAAGTTGGACGGATGCGGTCTTTTTCTTTCCCTCAGTTAGGTAAAAACCCATTACAAAATGGATATATTAAATTACCTGTAATCGGAAAGATAAAACTTAGACAATCTAGAGAAATTCCGGATGGAGGTGTTTTAAAACAGGCTCGTGTAGTTAAGCGTGTTTCTGGATGGTACATAATGTTAACCGTTCAGTGGGATGTAAATCCCCCGCAACCATTACCACACGGAGAAGGAATAGGGGTTGACGTAGGCTTAACTTCAATGATTGCAACAAGTAGCGATCTTTTAATTAAGCGTCCGAGGTTTTTTGTTGATGCAGAACGCAAGCTTAAATTGCTGCAACAACGTGTTAGCAGAAAACGCTTTGGCTCGAATAATTGGTTAAAAGCTCAGAAGAAAGTTGCTTCCTTGCATGAATACGTTGCTAATTGTCGTAAAGACTGGCACAGAAAGTTATCACATCAATTGTGTGGTAACGTTGGGATGATATTTGTAGAAGACTTAAACCTAGTCGGTTTATCTAGAGGAATGCTAGGAAAGCATTGTTTGGACGCGGGATTTGGTCAATTCTTCAATATTTTAGAGCAAGTTTGTTTTAAGCGTGGTGTTTATTTTCAAAAAGTAGACGCTAGAAAAACTTCTCAAATATGTCCTAATTGTCAGCATGAGACAGGTAAGAAAACGTTAGCTGAACGTGTTCATAAATGTGACAATTGCGGCTATCAAACCGATAGAGATGTCGCAGCCGCTCAAGTAGTTCTAATTAGAGGACTTGCAGCCGTAGGGCATACGGTCAAGATGCTTAGTGAGGGCAAGTACATCGGTATCCCTGTGAACTAAGAATCCCCTTGTCTTTAGACATGGGGAGTGTCAAAATTTCCAGGTAAGATAAAAAACTATCTTGAAAAGTTGTTCTCTACGAGAAAGCTTCCGGCTCCCAGGTCGAGAAGTTGGGGTAAGATATTCTTTCCTCAAACTCAGCCAGACATAAAGGTGAACTGGGGAAGACCCCAGACCGCAATGGCTCTGTGAGAACACACTTTTCGCTGCCACACTACAGCTATTTGAGTTTAATGACAAGGAACGGCATCGGTATTCGCACGGCACAACTGCGTCCTACAAGGCTGAAAGGTCAGATTCACGTTTACGATGGCGCGGGTAAAGGTAAGTCTCAAGCTGCTTTAGGAGTAGTCTTACGCTCAATTGGTTATGGTATAAATAATTCAAATAATTATAACCGCGTTTTACTATTGCGGTTTCTCAAAGGACCTGAAAGAGATTATGACGAAGATGGGGCTATTGCAGCTTTACAGCGCGGCTTTCCTCATTTAATTGACCAGGTACGTACCGGTAGAGCAGAATTTTTTGATAAAAACGACATTATATCCTTTGATAGACAAGAAGCAATCAGAGGTTGGGATGTAGCCAAGGGTGCCATTGCTTCGGGGTTATATTCAGTAGTTGTATTGGATGAAATTAACCCAGTATTAGATTTAGGTTTGTTAGAAGTTGATGAAGTAGTAAAAACCTTGAAATCCAAACCTCAAGATTTGGAAGTTATTGCAACTGGAAGAGGAGCACCCCAAGAGTTACTAGATATCGCCGATTTGCATTCGGAAATGAAGCCCCAGCATCATTCTACAGCCGAACTACATGGTTTAAAAGGAGTAGAAATATATACTGGTTCGGGTAAAGGAAAATCCACTAGCGCTTTAGGTAAAGCTTTAAAAGCGATAGGTAGAGGAATCAACCATCCAGGTTCCACTCGTGTATTGATTATGCAGTGGCTCAAAGGTGGTAGTGGATACACCGAAGATGAAGCAATTGCAGCACTACAGCAGTCTTATCCCGAAGTTGTAGACCATCAACGTTGCGGTCGGGATGCTATAGTATGGCGAAATTCTCGGCAAGAATTAGATTATATGGAAGCTGAAAGAGGTTGGGAAATAGCTAAAACAGCTATTGCTTCAGGATTATATAAAACAATTATTCTTGACGAACTCAATCCCACAGTAGATTTAGAATTACTTCCTGTAGAGCCAATAGTAGAAGCATTACTTCGCAAACCTCGACATACAGAAGTAATCATTACAGGACGCTGCCAAAATCAACCGGAATACTTTGAGTTAGCAAGCGTTCATTCGGAAGTTTACTGTCATAAACATTATGCTAATCATGGTGTGGAACCAAAGCGTGGGGTTGATTTTTAGGTTAGTTGTTAGTTGATAGTTGTTAGTAGTTAATTGATAGTAAAAACTTGAGTTCGGGGTATTTTTTCCTTAGTATAATCGCACCGGCATATTGGATAATCTTGGTTTAGAAAAATTTAATTTGCTCTGTGATTACTGTTTATGGCTTTGTTTTTACTGTTTACTCGCTAATTGCTACTTTCTACTTGCTACTTATTAATGGTGAATCTCTTAAACCGAACTCACGTTAATAACTTAATCAGTGATAATCTACACCCTCTTAGTGAAAGTTGTTAGTGGTTCATTTTATCTGTAAAGTTGGGAGACGTAGCATTGCTACGTCTTTACATTATTTAAAAATTAATGCAATCAAGTACTAGATAATTTTTTATCGCGATAAAGATAAAATAAAATCTATCAATCAACAATATCAAAAATTAATCATGGAAAATACCGACATACTTGACCTAGTTACAGCAGGAATCGCTTTATTAATTCTCATCGGTGGAATGTTAATGATGTTTACCACCATTTTTACTACTAAAAAAAATAAATAATTGATATTTTGTCTTCTATCTCTAAATTTCCTGTTTAACAACATCCGCAAAGCTATATAATGTCGCTTGTTTAACCAGTTTGGGACAGCTATTGGGGGATAGATGGATATTTTGAAAAAAGATGGTTTTGGAACGATATTTAAGAGTATTGGGATTCTAATTCTAGTATTGGCTGTTACTTTGATGGGATTGACTACTTACACTATAAGAAAATCTTTTCCCCAAGAAAACGGCAAGATTGTAATACCAGGACTTGAAGGTGAAGTAAAAGTTCTACGAGATGAATGGGGTATCCCTCAAGTTTACGCTGCTTCTGACCACGATTTGTTTATTGCACAAGGTTACGTTACTGCTCAAGACCGTTTCTGGCAGATGGATTTTTGGCGACATATTGGTAGTGGAAGATTATCGGAAATGTTCGGGGTATCGCAATTGGAAAAAGACAAGTTTCTGCGGACGATGGGATGGAAAAAATTAGCGGAGCAGGAATTTGCAGAAATTTTAGATGATTCTACAAAAGCAAATTTACAAGCTTATGCAGAAGGTGTAAATGCTTATTTAGAAACTCATAAAGGCAGCGCTTTAAGTTTAGAATATGCTGTATTAAAACTTCTCAATCGCGATTATCTTCCAGAACCTTGGCAGCCAATTCACTCTATTTTATGGGGTAAAGTAATGGCTTATGACCTAAGTACAAACCTTGGGGATGAGATTGAGCGCACTATTCTTTTAAAATCTTTTCCTAAATCACGAGTAGATGAACTTTTCCCAGATTATCCCCAAGATTTTCCAGTAATTTTACCTGATTTCAAGTTAGCAGCTAAAGAAGCAAAACAAACTCAGGAAGATATAGAAAATATTCAAAATATTCAAAATCTAAATTCACTCAATTCACTTGCTCTCAAAAACATTATTCCTGAATTAAAATCTATTGCTACTAATATAAGTGGAATCGAAGAAATTCTTGGTGCTACTGGAATGGGTGTGGGTTCAAATAGTTGGGTCATTTCCGGTAAACGAACTGCGACTGGTAAACCAATTTTAGCTGATGACCCCCATTTAGCCGTACAAATGCCTTCGATTTGGTATGAAATAGGTTTACACTGCAATTTAACAACTAATCTCGCAGCGAACTGTCCTTACAACGTTAACGGTTTTTCTTTTGCAGGGGTACCAGGAATAATTGTCGGACATAACAATCGCATTGCTTGGGGTGTGACGAATGTAATGTCCGATACGATGGATTTGTATATCGAAAAGATTAATCCCCAAAATCCTAATCAGTATGAAATAAATGGTAAATGGGTCGATATGCAACTTATAAAAGAGGAAATTAAAGTTGCTTCTCAAGAACCTGTAAGTCAAATTGTTCGTTACACTAAACACGGTCCGATTCTTTCCGATGTTTTTTCACCATTACAAAAGTTTGATGAAAATTCATCAGTTCAAATCCCCGTTCAAATCCCTAATAATTATGCTGTTGCTTTACGCTGGAATGCTTTAGAACCTTCAACATTAATAGCTGCTACACAGGAAATAAACCGCGCTCAAAATTGGCAAGATTTCCGCACTGCTGCAAGCAAGTTTGATACTGCCGCTCAAAATTTGATATATGCTGATATTGATGGAAATATCGGCTATCAAATGCCTGGTAAAACTCCTATACGTAAAAAAGGAGATGGACGCTATCCGGTACCGGGTTGGAACAATCAATATGAATGGCAAGAGTATATTGATTTTGAAAAATTACCACATAGTTTTAATCCCCAACAGGGATATATCATTACCGCGAATAATGCTGTAGTTGATGAAAGTTATCCTTACGTAATAACAAAAGATTGGGTACACGGCTATCGTGCAGAACGTATAAATGAAATTATTTCTAATACAAAATCACCTTTAAAGTTAAGTGATATAGAATTAATTCAAGCGGATAATTTAGATTTAAATGCGCGAGATTTGATACCAATACTTAAATCGATTTCTTTTGATGATTCTCGTGTAGAAAATGCTCGTCAACTTTTATTAAATTGGGATTTTAAGCTAAAAGTAGAATCGCCCGAATCAGCTATTTTCGAGACATTTTGGAAAAAATTGCTGATACTGACATTCAACGACGAACTACCATCAGATTATCATCCTGATGGCAGCGACCGCTGGTATGCTGTTGTGAATAACTTAATAGCAGAACCAAATAATTTATGGTGGGATAATCGCAATACGTCAGAATTAGAAAACCGAGATGAAATGTTTAAACTTGCTTTAACTCAAGCAGTTGACGAGCTAGAAAAAAACTTAGGGAGCAATCCGGAAAATTGGAATTGGGGAAAGCTACATCAAATCAACTTCCGTAATGTGACATTGGGTAAATCCGGTGTATTCTTGATTGAAAAACTATTTAATCGAGGTACATACCAAGTAGCAGGTGATGGAGAAACTGTAAATGCAAATCGCTGGAAAGCCAATCAATCATCTTTTGAAGTCACGCATATTCCCTCATTCCGAATGATTTTAGACTTAGGAAAATTTGATAATTCTCAAGCAATTCACAGCACCGGACAATCCGGACATGCATTCAGTCGTCACTATACCGATATGATTGAACCTTGGCGAAACGTGAAATATCATTCTATGCTTTGGGAAGATGAGAAAATTGATGAAAAGGCTAAATCAACACTTTTGTTGGTACCAAGTTAGTTATCAATTTTCAATTAACAATTAACAATTAACAATGATTAATTTGTATAAACTTAGCTATTAAGTTTTTCATTAGGGTCGTCAAACTCTAATACCTGCCTTAAAATCAATTTCTCTGCGAGAAAACCTCCGGCTTACAAGGCTAATATACAAAGTACGTTGAAACGCACTAATAAAATTGTGTATGAGTCTAGAAATTTATTCCAAGACGGTATTAGCAATGGTGCAAAATATCATATCTAGCGCATTAAAATCTTTAGGAACGGTGCGTTGCTTTTCACGACAACACACCTTACTTATATCTGATAACTAATAATTGATAACTGTTAATTGATAATTGATAATTGTTTAAAATTTAAAAGTTGTCTTTAGCAACCCAACCCAAATACTTTCATTCTCAGCATTGTGTTCTGGGTTAGTAATCATTACAACTCCTGGAGTCACAGAAATATTGTCATTTACAGGGTAATTATAAGATAATTCAAAATGTAGAGATGTGTCTCTATCTTCGCGTTCTAAAATATCATTATTAGTTACTTTTGGAGGCATCCCAAATACGAAATTTAATTGACTACCTGGTTTACCAATATCAATCAATGCTGCTGTAATAGCCCAACTCCAAATATCAGCATCAGCACCTTGAGCAGCATTTACATTACTAACATTTGGTGTTGTTTCTGCATTAGCACTAAGATAGCTTCCCCAACCTCCTATAACCAGTTTTTTACTTAATTTATAGGTAAACTGCAAACCAAAACCATCAGTAGAGGTTGCTGAATCTCCAAAAGGTAATTGAGCAAATCTACTACCTTTTCCCCCAGTTATGTTAATACTTGAATCCGGTTGTGGAGCATAATAGCGTCCGTAAGTTAAAGCAACTGCGATTTTATCCGATGGAGTGTAGGTTAACTGCGACAAGGAACTAAATTGCGAACCAAATAATCCCTCATCCACATCATTACCGGAGGTTGTGAAGTAACTTACACCAGCCGCTATTTCATCGGTAAATTTGTAGTAGACGACTCCACCCGTACCAAATGCAAAAGCATAAATCGGATTTTCGCTACCGAAAGTAGAGATTGAAGAAACTGGATTGAGTGATGGAAAGATACGAGTGGGAAAACCTGCAATCGGTGCAATTACAACTGTACCGCGATTATTTCCTATGGGTGATTCATAATAAAGCGAACCTAAATCGATTTCGTTATCAGTATTTGTCGCACCAATTAAACTAATCATATCGGTACCCACAGCACTTCTATCAAAGCTGCTGACGTTCCCTGCTTGTATACTAGTTCTCAATAAATCTTTACCTGTAAAACTAGTATCGAAATCAAGAACTGCACGGGATGAAAAGCTTAAATTTTTATCTAAACTATCTGTTTGATTTTCTCCTGGTGCTGCTGCTTTCAAATTACCAAAAGCATTAATTAAGTAAAAGTCTACTGTTCCTTTTAAAGTTGTAGTAGTGCTGAATTTATTCTTTTCAATTACACTAATTTGTTTTTCTATGTTCTCTACTCTGTTATCGACATCTTGTAATTCGGAAACAAACTCTCTTTGTAATCTATCCAAAACTGTCAAATCTTCATACTTAACTAAATCATTGGTGGAATTAGCAATCAAATTTTCAATTCTGGAAAGACAACTATTAAATATCGCAGCAAATTCATAGCGAGTCAGGGGACGATTACCATTAAAGTTATTCCCCGAAACGCTTATACAGCCGTACTTTTCAATTAAACTACGTAATGCTTGATAAGCCCAGTGTTCGGGACTAATATCCTGTAATTGATTGACATCAGTAACGTTGTTGAAATCAATCTGCCCTTGGCTATATTTTTGAAAATAATCATCTATATCTGTAGTCGGATAATTTTTTTGTTTATTAATGTATGGGAAATATTCTTCTGTATTTACAATACTACGACTATCTTTATCATTAGATGAATCGAAATTTATTTGAGTAATTGTTTGAGCTAAGCTTGGAGATAAACTAAATAAAATAGCGCCTATTATTATTAAGGTAAACTGAAATACAATTCTCTGCGTTTTCATTAATTTATCTATTATTTTAATTACCTCAAAACAATAGTATTTTTATTCAATAAAAAAACATTTGTCTTAGTAAAACTTAATATTTAATTAAGTAGGTTGGCGTTGAAAATCGTAATTAACCTGAGTTCGGGATATTTTTTTCGTTAGTAAAATCGTAAAAATATTGGGTAATCTGGCTGAAGGGAAAATAGATTTTGTTCTGTGATTTCTATTTATTTTATAGAAATATTTTCACTCTCTACCCATTACTTACTACTTTCTACTTGCTACTTATTTATCTTGAATCTCTTAAGCCGAACTGACGTTAATTATTACCAAAACATAGATTCAGTCAGTTCGGAACCTCCTGCTTTTTTCCCCAACCAGGAATGAACCGTAGCAAACAAAACTACCATTGGAACTGAAGAGAAATGAACAATTCGTAATGCTTGCCAACTTCCAAATATACTTACTATCCAAGGAAATTGAGCCGGTTTATACATTCCCACACCAGTAAGTAATGCCAATAATAATATAGGAATAATGCTTGTATACGCGATACGATGCCAAGCATAAACCAAACGTTTGGGATTTTTAGTTTTCTGTAAGGCTTGTAAATCTTTACTGCTGACAAACCGATGTTTCCACCTACGGCTAATCAAAACGTAAATTCCGTACCATAAAAGATTTAGCGAGAATAACCACATAGCAGCAAAGTGCCAATGTCTACCTCCAGCAAGCCAACCCCCCAAGGTAAATATTGGTGGAATATGTAATCCACTGCGTCCACCAAAAACTGGATTAGCGTTATAAATTTGTAATCCGCTCGTAAGCATGATAAACAAACTAATAATATTAACCCAGTGGAATATTTTAGCTGGTATTGTTTGAGTTGGAAACTTCCTTTTTAAATCATTATTGGTGGAAGTCATAAACAAGAAGGCGATTTAATTCTTAAATTTGAATTCATGTGAATAAGATTCTATCAGATTATGTAATATTAAGCCTGGATAATTTGGTCTTTTTCATAAGCTACCTGCCCAGTGGTCTATCCTACTAATCTTGATGGGTATTATTGGGGAGGGGGGAGAGGGGGAAGAGGGGGTAGAAAAGATTTTGTTAACTGCTCGTTTACTCATCAAAATTAATGTGGTGGAACACTGATATTGCATTTCAACATTACGACAGGTTTTGTAACAGTTCGTAGTTGCAAGCACTAAAGCCACATTTTGGATATAAAAAAATACAAAAAAAGCGGGATTGATACCCGCAATACTAAAATAATTTATTGATTTATATTCTTTAACGCAAAGACTAGTTTCTGATTAATTTTTGATTTAATCAATTTATTATTGCTATAAACGCAACTTAGTCACAATTAATGCGGTTTAAAACATTCCAATAGCATTTCACGACAAGCTAAATTTGGGATAAAAACCTATGGATGAATAATTGTCTAGAAAGCAAGGACTGTCATTTTTGCTTTCAATAACTTCAGTCATGACAATTAGCTTAGTTACATTTCACTACTTTTTTAGGGCATTAACGTAACTAAGTATTCTCAAAGAAAAGTCATATATCCGTATTTACATAAGACTCCCATTGAAGAATTTTAATACTAAGCATTTTCTAACCCTTTTCTTGCTTGATAAGATGCATTTCATTCGCTTTAAAATTACGAATACCCACGGAATTATTTTTTGTATCTTTTGTATCTTTATTCTGAGGAAGATAATTCTCTTTGAGTAGTCTTATATAAGTTCGATAAGGTATATAGTCCACTGGGTCGTACCCGTGAAAACGGAGTATTAAAACGCAAGCCCATGAATATTTTCTGGCTAAAATTGCTTCAACAACTTCTTCAACTTGTTTCTTATTCATTGCCCTCAATTTTGCTAACAGTTAATAGAAAATTTTTTATTGAATCAAAGGGAACACTTTAAAAAATAAATCTTTCTATTAAAAAGTTTATATTTTTATTGCAGGTCTAATTCAGATTTTTTCGGAATCTTTATACAAAATTCATAATAAATCTACTGTCTGATATTGAAAAATAAAAATCATTTTAATAAATCGTTTTTACAAACGATTTTCATTAAATCAAGTAAGATTGTCATCTAACTAAAGAATTAAAATCATTGAAATAAGAAAAGTTTATAATTACTAAAAAGTCTTAATTAACTTGAATTAATGAAGAAAATAGAGCATAGTTCGTTGGCTAATACTTATTATTTATACTCTTTATGGTTATGCAAAGACTTAATAGCTGTAAATTTACATTATAAATATCATGCTAGTTTTAGATAAAATATAATAGTTGAAATTTGAATTATTTTGGTCAAACAATGTTACATTGACAAGCTGTAGTAAATTAACCATATTGCCATATACTGCTGTTATTAGATGAAGTTCAAATAATGAATCAATCAGATGATGATTAATATTTATATATCTTCTTAATTATTTATAAGTCATAACATAGTAGAAAACATCGAGGGTTTAACCCCCTATATTTTTATGTTTTTTTATTATTTAATTACTTAAAAAGTGTTTTTAATCGTAATATGTTATTAGCTAAGCGATACTATAGAAGAATTAGCTTATGCTGAAATCACGCAGTCCGGTAGCTTTATTTGTATAAAAGCTCCTAGAAAAATGGGTAAGACTTCATTAAATTTACGAATTTTGAATTATGCAGAAAATATCGGATATAGAAGTGTAAATTTAGATTTTCAGCAAGCGGATAAGGCACCTACAGATAATAAAATATCCCACCGTCGGTGTCGCCCGATAGGGCGACACCGCGAAAATCTTAG
>JBCBHT010000051.1:0-31577 GCA_038525335.1 Cyanobacteria bacterium J06621_15
ACTCCGCCACATTAATTTTGCGGGGTCGAGAGCGTTTATAAAAAAACCGCAGAGAGCGCAGAGGACTCAGAGAAAGAGGGTTTAGAGGATTATTCTATTTCAAATCAAATTGATGTTTACTAATAACTAACAATTGTATCTCCCTCCGGGACACGCTACGCTAACATTGTTCACTGATTTACCCAAAGGGTTGCCCCCAAAGCTTCCAGTTCTCTTTGTTAAAGGGAGACCTCCATTTCTGAATTAGTTCGAGTTCTAACTTTTGTCTGGGTCGGGTTGAATTGGGAGCATCCCACCAGAAAGCAATGTTAACTGCTGTGTTCAAATCGTATTGGTAGTGCAAGTCGCGGTACTTTTCAATGTATCGCTTACAATCATGTATCCCTTTCCATCTATGATTAGATTTACAGGTTTCACCAACATATAGAAGTAAATCAGCAGCCATATCTATGACAAAGTAAAGACAAGCTTGACCGGGGCTATCTGCTGGTATTCTGTAAAATGACAGCGAACAAGGTTTTAATTCAAACGGGTCTATTGTATCTGGGTCAACATGAGCCGCAGACACTTCAAATAAAGCACCCTGTAGCACTGGTTCCTTGGTTCTCACTTGTTGTTGATGGGCGGATATTTGCTTTTTCCACTTCGTTAAAGCTTTCACATCCATCAACAACACGGGAGTTCTGCTTGTTGCAGAATCTATCTCCGACGGTGAGAACAAATCAAGCTGATTCGTTTTCACAAGCATTCCCATAGCATGCAACTTGGGAATCCTATCATCTATTTGTGATTAATAAGACATAAAAATAAGTTTAAATTTTTACTTTGTTAGAGAAAATTGATAAATAAAAATTAACGAATATCTTGATAAAAACGCTTTAGATATTTAGTTTCAACACCCATACCCCAAAGAAAACCGATGTATAAGTAAATAGCATTTGCTTTCAAGCTACCCCATTTTGCTACCCGACGGTCTGAACTTTGCACCACACGGTTTACTAAAAATATTCTTCCTTTTTGTGCAATTCTTCGACACAAATCTCCATCTTCCATTATTGGTAAAGCTTCATTAAAGCCATCGCAATCCCAGAAGTCATCACGACGACAAAACATTACTTGGTCACCAAATAATAAACGTAAACCTTTAAAAAACATATAGGGTTTAAACAACAACGGCGCGTAATAGGTTTTAAGATAATTGTGCAGTGAAGTAACCCAGCGAGTAGTTTGAGAACCGGTCATTAAAGAGATAAACCCACCACAAACAATAGTTGGGTCAGCCAAAGTTTTATCGACTAAAGTTATCACATCATCTGGTACAGTAGTATCTGCATGGAGAAAGCATAAAATATCTCCAGTTGCTTGTTTAGCTCCATAGTTCATCTGTACCGAGCGTCCGGGATACCAGCTAAGTATTTTAGTTTTTATCTTTGATGAAAAAGACTCAAAGCACGATTTTGCAATTATCACCGTTTTATCTTCGCTACCACCGTCAACAACTATAATCTCTTTGGGTGCTGGTGAGAGCAAAGTTAATTGACGTAAGGTTTTCCCCAAGCTGCTTTCTTCGTTTAAAGCTGGAATAATTATCGAAACTGAACACATCGGTTATCAGCTAGGAGCTATTTGATTTTAGATTGGGATTTGGAAGTTAGGAGTTTAGAGTTATGAGTTATTAGATGAATTTAATTACCAATTACCAATTACCAATTACCCATTACCAATTCCCAATGCTCAATTCCCTAATAATGATGATACTTTGATTTGAGCAATTTCCCCCATAAAAAATTATAGGGGTGGACAACTGTGACTGGATGGTTATCTTTAAATACTGGTTTCCCCTGATTAACCCATTCAAAAATACCACCGCTCAAATTAAAAACATTTTGATATCCTGCTTTTTGAAGCTGTTTAACTATCCTAGCGCTACGATAGCCTACAGAACAGTAAACTACTATGCTTGTATTTAAGGGAATTTCTGAAAGTACTGCTACATCTAAATTATTTGTTCCAATCAGTTGTGCTGATTTAAGATGGCTAACCACATATTCTTCTTGAGAACGTGCATCTAAAATTGTTGGAGGTAGTATTTCATCGTCTAACCATTTTAGAAATTGAGAAGTGTTAACCGATTTTATCTGAGGAAAATTAAGTTTTATAAGCATCTCGAGCAGGTAGAACATGATTTGAATTTTTGGTAAATCTAAATCAAAAAATTAAAGTTTCATGAAGAAAAAAGAAAGACTAGAAAATAATTAAGTGTTTTTACTCTCATTTTAATAAAAGATAATCGTTTTTTTACACATGCTTCATCAATATCGTGAGTATTAAGTGCATAATTAATAATAATTGCTACATTACGGTTATCTGGAATAGATTCATATATCGGTATACAAGTCTTATTACACGAAAAATTCATCGAGTAATTGAGACAGAATCTGGTGCTTTACTGATTAATTATTTAAGCAGTTTTTAAGTAACTCTATTACTAAGTTCGGAATATAGATTGATAAATAGTTAGTATATCAGGATAGAAAAATTATTGTTTCTACTACTGTAAAAAGTTATAAAACAAATACAGTAAAACTCAACTTTAGTAATAAACATATTTACGAACTTCTTAATAATTAATTGTGAACTAATTATTTATAACCCTCTTAAGGAAACACACAGATGTCTGTTGAAACTATTCTAAAAAGACTTTCCATTGCTACTGTTAGCGCTACAGCTATTGCATTAACGACAGCTTCAGCAGCTTCAGCCGCTTCAATCACATTTGATTTCAGCGGTAATGGTGGACAAAAACAATCATATAATCTGCTTGAAGACGGATTAAATGTAACTGCAACTGGAGAACTTGTTGATGGTACACCTCGCGATGTTTTTCAAGATGGAGACGGATTTGGAGTCTTTCGGGGAGGAACAGAAAATACACAAATCGATGGTGTAAATGAAAATAGAAGAGAGACTCTTAACCTAAGTTTTGATAATTTAGTGACTCTACTTTCTGCTACGTTTACTAAAGTTGATTCTGGTGATGAATTTAAATTATTTGTCGATGAAAATCAGCTTGTTTCTGATACTCAGATTCCTGGTAGTGGAAATTTTGACTTTACTTCATTTAATGCGACGGGTACGGTACTGGGTTTTAGTATTGGTGATAGCGATGATGATTACTTTTTGAAAAGTGTAGAAGTTCAAGAAGTACCCGAACATGCTTCTATTTTAGGTTCATTATTAGTTAGTGGATTTAGTGCGATGTTCTACAAAAAGCGTAAAAATAAGTCCAATATCACAGTTTAAATCAGCAGAAATAAGTTGTTTAGCACAAGTGAATTATTCTGAATCCGGTTTCTTAAGTACCTAGACAAAATTAATTGTACATTCGTCATTGCGAGGGTCACTACGTGAAACGAAGCATTCAGCGAAGCTGCGGATCATCGCAACACTTTGAGATTGCTATCTCCCTTCGGGAGACGCTTAGTCTGACGACTCACTCCGTGAACGCTAACGCTATCGCTCGCAATGACACAAATTATTTTGTCCACCCACTTAATGAAGCCGGTTTTTTCATGAAATATTGCTTGCTACTGTCTACTAAATCAAAAAGAAATATACTGAATTTTAGATAGTCTACTTAAATTGTTGTTGTATCATTTTATTAAGTATCGCAACTGTTTTTATTTGCTATAAGTAATCGGACAAAAATATTTGTGTCATTGCGACCAAAGGGAAGCAATCCCAAAGTCTTGCGGTTGCTATCTCTTTCAGAGACGCTACGAAGACCGTTTCACTCGCAATGACATATATACAGTTAATTTTGTCTAAGTACTTAAGAATTTTAACTTGGAAAAAACGGAACACTCTTAAGTTTGAAAGAAAAGTATCTTCCTACTTCCCACTTTCCACTTTTGTCGTACCTTCCACACTCGCGTAATTCGGCACAATGTATTTAAAATATTAAGGAAAGTTAAGATGTTTTCATTTAGAAGAGTTATAAGCAATGGGATTATTCGGACTTGGTAAAAAGTTGACTATACCTACTCCTGAAGAAGCTTTACCGGGAAGAGCTTCTGAAATGCCAGTACCTGAGAAGCATTATGTTAATGGTAATCCCCTCAAGCCTCCTTTTCCTGATGGTATGGAAAAAGCTGTGTTTGGTTTGGGGTGTTTTTGGGGTGCGGAACGTAAGTTTTGGCAGTTGGATGGGGTTTATACTACTGCTGTAGGTTATGCTGCTGGTTCAACTCCTAACCCTACATACAAAGAAGTTTGCAGCGGAATGACCGGTCATAATGAAGTTGTATTAGTTGTGTACGACCCGAAAAAAGTTAGTTACGAACAGCTTTTAAAAACTTTTTGGGAAAGTCATAATCCGACTCAAGGAATGCGTCAAGGTAATGACACCGGTACTCAGTATCGTTCTGGAATTTATACCTATTCTGAAGAACAGAAAAAGCTTGCAGAAGCATCAAAGGATTCTTATCAACAAGCTTTAAAAGAAGCTGGTTATGGGGATATTACTACAGAAATTCTTGATGCTCCCGAATTTTATTATGCTGAAGATTACCATCAGCAGTACCTTGCTAAAAATCCTAATGGCTACTGTGGATTAGGTGGTACTAACGTTGCTTGTCCTGTTGGTGTAATGAATTAAAAGTTCGTTCGTAGTTGCGCTTTAGTGCCAACAGTGTAACAACGTAACGAATAACAGGCTCGTAGTTGTGTTTTAGCACCAACAGTGTAGCGAATTAAAGGCTCAAAGTTGCGCTTGAGCGCCAACAGTTATAGATAGTGGTTCGTAGTTGCGCTTTAGCGCCAAAAATGTCGAGCGCTTTAGCGCAACTACTAGCCGTATACTTTTTGATAATAATTTTGATATTCTGGCGATAGCAAAGGTTTCCACCATTCGCTGTTATTCAGGTACCAGTGTACCGTTAAATTCAAACCTTCTTCAATCGATACTGAAGGAGTCCAACCCAGATGAGTTTTGATTTTAGCTGCATTAATTGCATATCTGCGGTCGTGTCCCGGTCTATCTTTGACAAAGGTAATTAATTTTTCTGTTGGTTGTGTTGGTAAATCAGTTGCTAATTTATCCATTAACTGGCACAACATATGAACTAAATTGATATTTTCAACTTCGTTGTTACCACCAATATTGTACATTTCACCGGGTATTCCATTATTTATTACTACGTCTAAAGCGCTGCAATGGTCGCCGACATAAAGCCAGTCTCGCACGTTTTTACCATCACCGTAAACTGGTAGTTGTTTACCTAATAAAGCGTTAATACACATTAAAGGAATTAACTTTTCTGGAAATTGGTAGGGACCATAATTATTAGAACAGTTAGTAATAATTGTTGGTAGTTCGTAGGTATAATAATAAGCTCTAACTAAATGGTCGCTACCAGCTTTCGATGCTGAATAGGGACTATTAGGAGCATAGGCTGTAATTTCTGTAAAAGGTGGGTCTTTTGGACTCAAACTACCATAAACCTCGTCGGTTGAAACGTGTAGAAAACGATAGTGTTCTGGTTTATTTTGAGCTAACCAATATTGACGAAAAGCTTCTAAAAGCGTGTAGGTTCCGACAACATTTGTTTTTACAAAAGCACCGGGACCTAAAATTGACCTATCGACATGGGACTCAGCAGCGAAATGAGCTATGATATCGATTTTTTCTGATTCCAGAATTTCTTTAATCAAAGAAGCATCACAAATATCTCCTTTAATAAAACGGAAATTATCTTTTGCTTCTAAGGAAGTGAGATTAGTGGGATTTCCAGCATAAGTAAGCGCATCTAATACTAACAATCTATGATTCGGGTAATTATTGCACCAATGATGTACAAAATTAGAACCAATAAACCCTGCACCACCCGTTACCAATAATCTACGACTCATTAAATTCACTCCTCAGTACAGTGCAAAATTAATTTAACATTTTGCTTAGGTAGGGAGTAGAGAGCAGGGAGTAATAATTAGGTAATTAACGATGTTTAATTTTTTTGGATTGAACGAAGAAACATCATTGTTGCTTCATATGCTTCATCATTTCCCTGCTGTTTAAATAGCTGACCTGCTTTTTTTAAATCAACTATTGCTCCTGGGATATCGCGTAACTTATTACGAACTAAACCCCTAACAGCATAAGACTGAGGGTGATTGGGATTGATTTCAATGGCTTTACTTAAATCAGTTATGGCTGAGTTATAATCTTCTGAAGCAACCCGAGTAAAACCTCTAGTATAATAAGCGTAGGCAAAATTTGGGTTTATTTTTAAAGCTTGATTATAGTCATTTATAGCTCCATCAAAATCCTTGAGTGAAACGCGAGCAACTCCTCTTTCTGCAAACGCTTCAGCATACTTGGGATTATTTTCAATTGCTTTTGTAAAATCAGATATTGCTTCTTGAAGTTTATTTTCCTGACGTTTACTAATTCCTCTAGCAAAGAAAAATTCTGCTGTTGAAGATTCACCTTTAGTTACAGACGAGTTGATAGCTCCGATATTGACTCCCACTTTTGATGAAAGTTTTACAAAAGTATTAATAGGAATTCCTAGATTAAAACCGCTTTTTTGAATTACATCACTTTGTTCGTTGAAGCGACTGTCACCTCTACCATGAATTCCGATTAGTTCTCCTTTTTGATTAAACACTCCACCACCACTCATTCCTGCAACTGTATTGCTGCTATAAACTAAAGCATAACCATCGTTTAGAGGCTGATTTGAATTAGCAGTAATCTTACCTTCGGTAAAGTTGAGGATTGATTTATTAATGGCTCTATTGGTTTTTGGAAAACCACTTAAATAAGCTGGTGTTCCTTTTTGACTAATATTAGAATCGCCTATTTTTGCAACTTTATAGTTATTGTTGCTAGTAAATTTGAGGATAGCTAAATCGATTTGATTGGGTAATTTTTTTACGGTGTTATAGTTCACTTGATAACGTTGGTTACCGGGAGCAATAATTTCGTATTCTAAATTTGGTGTAGCGACGACGTGAGCAGCAGTTAAAACGGTATAGCTATTTCCTTCTCTGTTAATTATCACCCCCGAACCATTACCCGAATTATCTTTATAATTAATTAATACAGTGATTTCCTCGGCAATTTTTCCTACTTCTACGGAAGACAAAGCTTGTACTGACAAAGGTTGAAATACAACCATTGACGTGCCAACAATTGCGGGTGATATTAAACGTAAGTATCTCATTTTATACAATCAAAAAATATGTAAATTTAGTTTATTGTTAGATATATCAGGAAATAACCTCTTTTCTGATAAAGAGTTTGTAAATACTTACAAAAAAATACTGTTTACAATTTAAATTCAAATATTAACTCAAATAAAATTAGCTATATACAGCTAACTTAATGCTTCCACTACTTTAGTTGGAGAAATGCTACCTTAAAGACTGTCTTCTTATGCAACTTTTAAGTTAATGCTATTAACTATTTCCACTACCCATCAACCTGCGACCGATTTGGGTTATCTTCTACACAAACATCCCAATCGCTGTCAGTCGTTTTCGCTTCCCTTTGGAGAAGCACATGTTTTCTATCCGGAAGCGAATAACGAACAATGCACCGCAGCGCTGTTATTAGATATCAATCCGATAAAATTAGTTAGAAAAAGAACTTTGACGCTGGATGCTTATGTAAATGACCGTCCTTATGTAGCTTCTTCGTTTTTCAGTGTTGCGATATCTCAGGTATTTGGGACTGCTTTGGGAGGACGTTGTAAGGATAAACCAGAATTAGTAGAAACTGCGATACCGTTAGTAGCAAAAATATCGGTTTTACCTTGTCATGGTGAGCCAGCGCGTTGGGCGGGTTCCCCGACTTGTAGCGACTGGCGAACCCGTCAGGGTCGTGAAGATTTTTTGCGAAAATTGTTTGAACCTCTGGGTTATAAAGTCAGTTTAAAAAATTATCCTTTAGACGAAACTTTTCCAGAATGGGGAGAAAGTAAATATTTCACGGTTGAATTAGAAAATACTTTATCGCTTTCGCTTTTACTCAGCCATCTTTATGTTTTGATACCAGTTTTAGATAATAATAAACATTATTGGGTAAACGAGGAAGAAGTAGAAAAGTTGTTACGTCATGGGGAAGGTTGGTTAAAGGAACATCCATTAAAAGAAGAGATTACTAAACGTTATTTAAAACGACAATATCGTTTGACTCGCTCTGCTTTAGCACAGCTTACCGAACCTAACGAACCTGACCCAGATAGTGCAGAAGAAAATCACGATAAAGAAGAAGCAGCAGTAGAACAACCGTTGAGTTTAAATAAACAGCGTTTGAATTGTGTTGTAGAAACTTTAAAACAGAATAATGCGAGAAAAGTTATAGATTTAGGTTGCGGACAAGGTAATTTACTCAAATTACTTTTGAAAGACACATATTTTGAACAAATTACTGGAGTGGACGTTTCTTATCGCTCTTTAGAAATTACTAAAGACAGATTAGACCGTTTACATTTACCTCGCAATCAATGGGATAAATTACTATTATTTCAAAGTGGATTAACCTACAGAGATAAGCGAATTAGTGGATACGATGCAGCTGCGGTAATTGAAGTAATAGAACATCTTGATTTATATAGATTAAGTGCTTTTGAAAGAGTTTTATTTGAATTTGCAAGACCGCAAACAATAATAGTAACTACACCAAACATAGAATATAACGTTAAATTTGAAAGTCTGCCCGCTGGAAAATTACGTCATAAAGACCACCGTTTTGAATGGACAAGAGAGGAGTTTCAAAGTTGGGGTCAACAGGTAGGAGAAAATTTTGGTTACAGCATTGAATTTAAAAGTATAGGAGAAGAAGATTTAGAAGTAGGTTCTCCTACGCAGATGGCTATTTTTTCAGTTGATAGTTAATATAAAATAAGTAAGAGCTTTAGCCTCAAGATTATTAAAAGCAATAAATCGCTGACTGCAAGCAAAATGCAAGCAATTATATTCATCGGTATCCAAGGAGCGGGTAAATCAACTTTTTATAAAGAATATTTTATCGATACCCACATCAGAATAAATCTTGATATGCTCAAAACTCGTCACCGAGAAAAGCTGATTTTTCAAGCTTGTTTGTCAGCAAAACAAAGACTCGTTATAGACAACACAAATCCAACGGTAGAAGATAGAAAAAGGTATATAATTACAGCTAAATCACAAGGTTTTGAAGTATTAGGATATTATTTTGATTCAGAATTAAAGGATTGCAAGCAACGTAACAATCAACGCTCGGGAAAAAAAGTAATTCCTTTGGTGGGAATATTATCAACTTATAAAAAATTGGTTTTACCTAGTTACAATGAAGGATTTGACGCAATATACTCGGTAAAAACCAATTCGGATTATTCATTTATTGTTGAGGAGTGGAAGCGTGAAGTTTGATGAACTCGATACTAAAATGCGAATATTTGAAACCGCTCATGATTATTATGTGTTACCAGGAATTTATATAGTAGCAAGATTAGATGGACGGGGTTTTACTAAGTTAACAAAAGAAACTCATAAATTTAAAGCTCCCTACGACGAACGTTTCCGCGACTATATGTTAGATACCGTTGAGCATTTAATGAATTGTGGTTTTGATATTATTTACGGTTATACTCAAAGCGATGAAATCTCTTTATTATTCAATTTGGAAGATGAAACATTCAATCGCAAAACTCGTAAAATCAACTCAGTTTTAGCAGGTGAAGCGAGTGCTAAATTTTCTGTACTTTTAGGAGATATGGGTTGTTTTGACTGTCGTGTTTCTCAATTATCAAATATTCAGCAAGTAATAGATTACTTTCGTTGGAGACAGCAAGATGCTCATAGAAATTCACTAAATTCTCATTGTTATTGGTGTTTACGTGGTGACGGAGAAACAGCACGTAAAGCAACTAGTATTATGGATGGTTTATCGGTAGCTGATAAAAACGAATTATTATTTCAACACGGAATTAATTTCAATGATTTACCAAATTGGCAAAAACGAGGTGTAGGTTTGTATTGGGAAGAATATGAAAAAGAAGGATATAATCCCGTTAAAAATGAAACTGTTTTTACAATGAGAAGACGAATAAAAAGAGAGTTGGATTTACCGATGAAAGATGATTATAGTGAATTTATTCGGAGATTTTTTGGCTGTTAAAATTTTTCTGATTATCCTCTCCTTGTCAAGGAGAGGGGTGTCCAGAGAACAGGGTGAGGTCAGAAGTTTATTCTACCCAACTCAAAACTGCTATAGCTTGTAAATTTGAGATAGGAATGAATTACTAATGATAGATTTGGATATTTTTTTTACGATAAAATGTCATTGCGCGAACGCGAACGTAATGACATTTATTAAGCTAAACTTAATATAACGAATGCTTTTAAACAGTGTCAGATGTAGCAACCACACCATTATAAAATTTGAGAAACTCGATATTAATTAAGCTATCTTTTTTCCCTCTAATTACTTCTGGTGAGATACCAACACCGTTTTATAAATCCATTTTTTGCAACCTCAATATAACCGGGGAATTTAATTCCCCGATTAATAATAAAAGTTATCTAAAGACGACTGTATAAGTGTTTTTAGATAACTTTTACTGTTGATAATCAGACAAAATTAAACTGACCGTCGTTATCTAAACTCAAATTATCAACAGAGATATCTGCAACAATCCCAATTAATTCTGGGTTATCACCATCATTTAAAAATATACCTGTACCTGACTGTAAACCTTCTGGAGATGCACCAAGAGAATAATCGTTTGCAGAACCAATTAACTGAATAATATCCTGATTTTGAAAATCTGTAATTACTGCATAATCAGTAGTTCCAGCACTCGAAGTGTCATTGTCATTATAGAAAACAGCGTTAGTGCCATCTAAAAGTTGTCCTGCTAAAACAAATGTATCGTTACCATTACCACCTGTTAAAACATCAACTTCCCCTGTGCCAAGTCCTTGAGTAGGGTCGAATGTTGTACCTAATAAAATATCGTTTCCTTGACCACCAAAAACTTCATCGTTACCCGATTCACCAAAAAGAGAGTCATCACCACCACCACCATATAGCGAATCGTTTCCGGATTCACCACCGAATACTAAGTCATTATCTGCACCTCCTCTTACTTCATCATCTCCGGTATTACCCGTCATCAAATCTTCACCACTTCCACCAAATACTTGGTCATCTCCCGGACCACCAGCTAAATTATCTTGTCCTTCACCTCCACGGAGAACATCATTCCCAGAGATGGTACCAAGAACATCATCCCCAGCTAGATTATCATTTCCCTTTCCACCGAGAATAGTATCATCTCCAGCTTCACCAAGTAGGTTATCGTTATCAGCACCTCCCTGAAGCGAATCATCCCCATCTCCACCTGAAATTAAATCAGTTCCACTTCCTCCTTGAACCGTATCATTACCACCCTCAGCAAGTACAAAATCGTCTCCTTTACCAAGTTGAATAGTGTCATTACCATCACCAGCAAATATATTATCGTTACCAGCGAAACCTTTGATTAAATCATCGACGGTTGTACCTACAAGCTGGTCTCTACCTGCTGTACCATTAATATTAGCCATGTTAATTACACCTTTTTGCTGTCAAAAATAAAACTGCTTAAATCAAAAAAATCGTAGCAATACTACGCTCTGCTAAAGACTTTTATTAATTGCTAAATGAAACATTTAATAAAGTGATTTAGGATGTTGAGCGAACAAAATTAGGCTATATTTTTTTGACTGAATTGTACAAGGTAACTTAAGCAGTTTAAAAGGTAACTTAAGCTGGTAGTAAATAAGACATTTTTTTGAGAGTAAAATATATCAATAGCCTCATCATAGTTAATACTTGTACTGTTTTAGAACACATGTAACTTAGTATGAAATACTTGAAGATAAAATTATTTATACAGTGTTTTATATACATTGCAATTAATTATTGCATTATGCACAATCTACAGTAGTTATAATATGCTAATTAGATTTATATTTAGCTATCCGTAAAAATTACTATCTATATGTTGTAAATTACAATAAAATTGCATACTGTTTAATTAAATTAAATATTTTTTGTCCTTAATTATGTAAAAAAAATAATATTATGACATTAATTATATATTGATTCGTGGCTAATTTAAGCAAAAAAATATACTTACTAACATGTCTAAGAAAATGCCAAAAAAATTAACTTATTTTCCAAAAAAATAAGGAGCATCCTAGATGAACTTTAAAAACAAAAAATAAGGGAAGGTCAAAGGTATAAAAACCCCTATCCTTTCCCTTACTATGGAGAGAAAATTAGATAAAATTTTGAGTTGATGCAGCGCTATAAAGCTTTAAATCTTATATTATCGCGAATCTTGTCAAAATATGACTCTTTTTTTACCTTTTCGCGGAATTCTTCGGGATTAATATTTATCGCTTTTTGTAAGTTCTCGATTGCTAGCTCTACATAATTTAAAGCCATATAGCAGCAAGCTTTATCATATAAGATATTTGGTTGGTTTGGACTTAAATCTAAAGCTTTATCGAAAAATAAAATTGCTTCCTCATTTCTTTGCAATTTATGCAGCACAGAACCATAAATTTTCCATGCAAGGTCATAATTTGGATTAATTTCTATCGCTTTATTTAACGTTGTAATTGCATCTTCGTTTTGTCCTAATTTATGAAGCGTAAAACCCCTAAAACAATGTGCTACATAATTATATGAGTCAATTTCTATTACTTTGTCAAAAACTATAATCGCGTCTTCGTATCTTCCCGATTTACCTAATGCAGTACCTAAGCGATTGCGAAATTGACAATTTTCAGGGTCTAACTTTATCAGCTGATTAAAAATATTAATAGCATCTTCCAATTTTCCTAAGTTGTAGAAGATGTCTGCCATTTTATTTAAAGCTTCTGGAGAATCAGGTTTAAGCTCTATTGCTTTTTCAAAACAGCTAATTGCATTTTCTATCTCTCCTAGTTTATATAAAGTGTAACCTTTATCGTACCAAGCATTTGCATGTTTGGGCTGAAGTTCGGTGGCTTTATTAAAACAAATTAAAGCAGAATTAAATTCTCCTAAATCAAATAATGCAAGACCTTTGTTATACCAGGCTAAGTCTAAATTTGGCTTGAAATCGATTGCTTTATCAAAGCACATAACTGCATATTCCAATTTACCTAATTCATACAGCGTTAAGCCTTTTTCATACCAAGCTTGTGAATAATTAGGCTTCATTCTTATGAGCTTTTCAAAACTGATTAGTGCTGTTTCTAATCTATTTTGCTCCAAAAGCACAACACCTCTTAATAACAATGCTTTCAGGTAATCTGGCTGAATTTCTATAGCTATATCAACAGATGAGAGCGTTTCTTGTAATCTTCCAAGCTTATATAAAGTCATTCCCCTTTCATACCAAACATAAGGAGAATCGGATGAATTTGCGATTGCTCTATCAAAATCAATCAGCGCTTCTTCAAAACTTTCTAAACCTTGTAGTGCAATTCCCCGAAAGACAAGAGCATCGTAAGCGTTTGGCTCAGATTTTAAAATTTGATTGTAAATTAATAATGCTTCTTCAAAGCGCTTAAGTTCTATCAGAGATACCCCTAAATGATGCAAGCCTTTCCAGCAGTCAGATAAATTCATTTTAGATTTTAAAGTTTCTTACCAAAAAGAAGAAAATTGAATTTAATTAATCTATTTATAACAGAAAATAATTATATCTATTCCAATGCGAACACTACTTAATTAAAAAAATATATTTTCTTCGTTTTTAAGTATAGTAATTAACAATTCAGTACATAAATGCAGAATATGGCTCGAAGTTGATGAATCTAATATTGAATTAGATAAAAGATTTAGTGAAGAATATTGTAACGCCATTATCTATTTTTATAACAGTACACAAATTAGTTTGAATATTTGGAGTGAAAAATATTTTCTAAATAATATAAAGAATATTGAATGTACAGATGAAGAATTTGCTGTATTACCCGATATTATTGTGAAGAATTATCAAGCGTCTTCTATTCGTAAAGCTATTATTAATTTAATAGATGAACCTTCGTAGGCTAGAAGTAAGAGATTCTCATACCCGATAACCCTCTGAAGCTAATACCTCAGCGCTATTTGTGTCTAAAAGAATTTATTATCTCATTTAAAATCTGTATGAAAATAACTATTCCTGAATTATCATTAGTAACGCTCATCGGTGCATCCGGTTCCGGTAAATCAAGCTTTGCGAAAAAGCACTTCCAAGCTTTTGAAGTATTATCATCCGATTTTTGTCGGGGATTAGTTTCCAACGACGAAAACAGTCAATCAGCTTCCAAGGACGCTTTCGACGTACTTCACTATATCGCTCACAAACGCTTAGCAGCAGCAAAACTTACAGTAATCGACGCAACCAACGTTTTAAAAGAAGACCGAAAATACTATGTAAACCTAGCAAGAGAATACCATTGCTTACCAGTTGCGATAGTTTTGAATTTACCCGAGCATATTTGTCATCAACGCAATCAACAACGTCCTGATAGACAATTTGGCTCCTATGTAGTTCAGCGTCACGTGCAAAATTTGAGACGTTCTTTAAGAGGTTTACAAAAAGAAGGTTTTCGCTACGTTTACATACTTAATTCCATCGAAGAAATCGAAGCTGTAGAAATCCACCGTCAACCACTATGGAACAATCGCAAACACGAACATGGTCCCTTCGACATCATCGGTGACATTCACGGTTGCTGCGATGAATTAGAATTACTGCTAGAAAAACTAGGCTATAGGAAAGACGTTATATGTAACGTCTCTACATATCATCATCCGGAAGGACGAAAAGCATTATTCCTCGGTGATTTAGTAGACAGAGGTCCCCGGATTCTCGATACCGTAAAATTAGTGAAAAGCATGGTAGATGCAGGTTCGGCTATTTGCGTTCCCGGTAATCACGAACACAAGCTTTTACGGCAAATACGCGGAAAAAAAGTTAAGATTAATCACGGTTTAGAGCAAACTGTAGCCGAAATTGAAGCTTTATCACCAGAAGTACGGGAACCTTTCCTGAAAGAAGTTGAACAATTTATTGATTCTTTGGTAAGTCATTTTGTCCTCGATGATGGAAGGTTGGTAGTTGCTCATGCAGGAATGAGAGAAGAAATGCAGGGAAGGGGTTCGGGTAAAGTGCGGAGTTTTGCGCTTTATGGTGAAACTACTGGGGAAATCGATGAGTTTGGTTTACCAGTCCGGTACAATTGGGCTGCAGAATATCGCGGTGAAGCGATGGTGGTTTACGGACATACTCCCGTACCGGAAGCGGAATGGTTGAATAATACGATTGATATTGATACTGGCTGCGTTTTTGGTGGTAAGTTAACTAGTTTGCGCTATCCAGAAAGAGAATTAGTAAGTGTCGATGCAGCCAAGGTTTACTGCGAACCTGTCAAACCCCTATGTAGAGACGTTATATATAACGTCTCCACAACCATGCAGCAGCAATTAGACGATGTTTTAAATATTGATGATGTCTTGGGTAAGCGGATTATTAACGTCCGTTTGCAAAATAAAATTACCATTCGGGAAGAAAATTCTATAGCAGCTTTGGAAGTAATGAGTCGGTTTGCTGCTAATCCTAAATGGTTGATTTATCTTCCTCCTACCATGTCACCCGTAGAAACTTCTCAATTATCCGGATATTTGGAGCATCCCAAACAAGCTTTTGCTTATTATAAAAACCAAGGAGTTAGTGAAGTAATTTGCGAAGAAAAACACATGGGTTCGCGAGCAGTGGTTATTGTATGTCGTGATGAGGAAGCTGTTAAAAGAAAATTCGGAATTGTTAATGAAGGAATCGGTATTTGTTACACTCGTACCGGAAGGCACTTTTTTGATAATCAGGAATTAGAAACGGAATTTTTGCAACGAGTAAATAATGCTCTTTGTGAAAGTGATTTTTGGTCTAGATTAAATACCGATTGGGTATGTCTCGATTGCGAATTGATGCCCTGGTCGGCTAAAGCTCAAGGATTAATCCGCAGCCAATATGCAGCAGTAGGTGCAGCTTCTCGTCCGGCTTTAAATAATGCCATAAATGTACTTACTCAAGCTAGTCAAAATAGTGTTGAAGTTGACTCTTTACTGAGTAAATTTCAAGAACGTCAGCAAATGGCAAATCAATATGTAGATGCTTATCGTCGTTACTGTTGGGAAGTCAAAGATATTTCTGATATAAAACTCGCACCATTCCATATATTAGCTACAGAAGGTGCAGTACATATCGATAAAAACCATCGCTGGCACATGGAACAAGCTGCGATGTTAGAAACAGCCAGTCCAGAATTATTAATGGCAACCAATCATAAAATTATAGATTTAAACGACCCCAGCAGCGAAGCAGAAGGAACTCATTGGTGGGAAGAAATGACAGATAAAGGTGGTGAGGGGATGGTTGTTAAACCATTGGAATTTATTGTTCGTGGTAAAAGGGGAATTTTACAACCAGCAGTGAAATGTCGGGGTAAAGAATATCTGCGGATTATTTACGGAGCGGAATATACTACTGAAGAGAACTTAGAACGATTGAGAAAGCGGGGGTTGTCGTTAAAACGTTCCTTAGCAATGCGAGAATTTGCTTTGGGTGTGGAAGCATTGGAAAGGTTTGTCAAAGGTTCTCCGTTACGTCGGGTTCATGAGTGTGTTTTTGGGGTTTTGGCTTTGGAGAGTGAAGCGGTAGACCCGAGGTTGTAGAAGGGTTTGGGGAGGAGTTAGGTTAGTGCGATCGCACTAATACACTGAATGATTAAAAACCTTACTAAATAAAAAGAGCGCAGCAAAAAGAAAAGTACAGATAAATTTTGGTTGATACATAGCAATGGTGTAGAGAAGGCATGCACAATGCAACGTCTCCCGATATCTTGATTTGTAACGAGAATTTAGATTTCGTGAAAAATCCCTTCAAAAAATTGTAGAAATCGAAATAAATCTCGTATTTAATTTGATTTCAGTTATTTGCTTACAAAAAATATGACAATTTAAAGCATCTTGTAAAATTCTAGTGAAGACTTAATACTCTGTTTTATAAGGATTTAGAGGATTTCAAGTATTGTGACTACTTTAGTTGGACGTTACGAAATTACCAAAACGTTAGGTGGAGGTGGTTTTGCAATCACCTATCTCGCAAGAGACATCATGCAACCGAGTAAACCACTGTGTGTAGTCAAACAACTGCGTCCAAACCAAACCCATCCACGAGTCATAGATTTTTTTCATAAAGAAGCCGCAATTTTAGAAAAATTGGGAAAACATCCTCAAATACCCCGATTATTAGCCCATTTCCAAGAAGATGATAATCTCTATATTGTTCAAGAATTTATTCAAGGAGATGATTTAAGCAAAGAATTATCTCCGGGAAAGCAACTGAGTGAAACCTACGTTCTTCAGTTATTGCAAGATGTTTTAGAAGTATTATCATTCGTACACAAAGAAGGGGTAATTCACAGAGATATTAAACCCCAAAACCTAATGCGTCGTCGAGAAGACGGCAGAATATTCTTAATTGACTTTGGTGCAGTCAAAGAATTAGGAAGTTTGATGTTAAATTCCCGTGGTGAAATAAAGTCAAGTATGATAATTGGTACTCCGGGATTTATGCCTAACGAGCAGGGTTTAGGAAAACCTTGTTTAGCAAGTGACGTGTATGCAGTAGGGATGACTGCAATTCAAGCTTTGAGTGGACTTCAACCTTTTGAATTAGAAGAAAATCCCCAAACTGGTGAAGTAGTTTGGTTAGAGCAAGCGCAAGTTAGTCAGCATCTAGGGGAAGTAATCACCAAAATGGTGCGTCGTCATTATAGTTTGCGTTATTCTTCTGCACGAGATGCATTGCAAGCATTGACTCCGCAAGTACAATCAATAGCATCTACACAAATAAACCTTCCAATACCTTATGTATCACCTATAGCACCTATAATTAAAGCGCCTAGCACCAATTACTTTAGAGAAAATTTGGGTAACGGTGTCATTTTGGAAATGGTGGAAATCCCTGGTGATGAATTTCTTATGGGTTCACCACCAAGTGAAAAAGGACGAAACAATAGAGAAAGTCCCCAGCATGAAGTAACTGTTAAGCCCTTTTTTATGGGTAAATTCGCTGTTACTCAAGCGCAATATCAAGCAATTATGGGTAAAAATCCATCTAGATTTAAAGGAGAAAAACGCCCAGTAGAAAGGGTAAATTGGAATCAGGCGACGAAATTTTGTAAAAAATTGACAGAGAAAACGGGAAGGACATATCGCTTACCCACTGAAGCTGAGTGGGAGTATGCTTGTCGGGCTGGTACTACAACACCGTTTTACTTTGGCGAGACAATTACCACTGCAAAAGCAAATTTCAATGGTAGGGCAACCTATAATGATTCACCCCAGGGTAAATATTGTAAAAAAACAATAGAGGTAGGTAGTTTTTCTCCTAATGCTTTTGGTTTACACGATATGCATGGTAATGTCTGGGAGTGGTGTCAAGATAACTGGCATAAAAATTATTATGGCGCACCTACTGACGGTAGTGCCTGGGTTGATAACCGTGTTTGGATTAAAATCCTTTTCCTTCACGATCCTCGTCGCGTGCTGCGTGGTGGTTCGTGGAGAAACTACCCCGTTCAATGCCGTTGTGCTTACCGCGATTTCAACTACCCAAATGTCGCTAACGAACTTATCGGGCTGCGGGTTGTGTGCGATGTTGAGGGGAATTTTGCAACCAGCAGTTAAATGTCAGGGTAGAGAATTTCTGCGGATAATTTACGGAGCGGAATATACTACTGAAGAGAATTTAGAACGATTAAGAAAGCGAGGGTTGTCGTTAAAACGCTCTTTAGCAATGCGAGAATTTGCTTTGGGTGTGGAAGGTTTGGAAAGATTTGTCAAAGGTTCTCCGTTACGTCGGGTTCATGAATGTGTTTTTGGGGTTTTGGCTTTGGAGAGTGAAGCAGTAGACCCGAGGTTGTAGAAGGGTTTGGGGAAAAACTGGTTAATGCGATCGCAATAGTTTTCTAACCAGCTAATATCAAGCTATCGAAGAACTAATATCCTATCGCAATAGTTTTTTTTAACCAGCTAATATCAAGCTGCCAATAACCAATATCCTATCGCAATAGTTTTCTAACTAGCTAACATCAAGCTATCGAAGAACTAATGTCCTATCGCAATAGTTTTATTTAACCAGCTAATATCAAGCTGCCAATAACCAATATCCTATCGCAATAGTTTTTTTAACCAGCTAATATCAAGCTGCCAAGAACCAATATCCTATCGCAATAGTTTTTCTAACTAGCTAACATCAAGCTGATAATAACCAATATCCTATCGCAATAGTTTTTCTAACTAGCTACCATCAAGCTATCGAAGAACTAATGTCCTATCGCAATAGTTTGATTTAACCAGTTAATATCAAGCTTGAAATCAACAGTAAATTCATATAAAAAATCAGATTTTAATAATATCCTAATAAATACCTACCTTTAACAAAAAATCTTAGATTATGGCATCATCAATCACATCATCAATATCTCAATGGAAGCCAAGCGCTGATATCAAAACTCACAAAGGTGACTCAGTTCCATCGAACTTAATATTTTTTACACCACCACCTCGCGAATTAGTTAATCTTCGCAGTGCTAGTTCAACTTTAGAAACTGGAAAACCCGCGCAGCAAATAGACAGATTTCACGCATCTAATAAAATTTTAGCAGCCGTTTGTTTTGCCTTTGTAGGAGCTTTAATTACTTTTTTAATAGTTGGTATATTTCTAGCAGATTTACTAAATTTAACATCTGAAAATGAAAATATCCCTTACATAGCAGCATTTATAGTTGGTGCGATTATCTTATTTTTAATGTTGCGTGGTGAATGGAAGTTACCGACATATTGTAATTATGTTGCTGATAACGGTGTTGCTAATCATGCTTACAGTAAAGAAGCAAATGCAAAAAATGGAACGGGATTATTTTTGTTTCATCAAGCAGAAGAATTAAGAGTAAATAAAATTCAACAGTATGTAAATAGAGCTTATCAATATACAACTTATATTTTTGAATGGAGAAATGCTAATGATGAAATTGTATTTAGCATAAATGGATTGCACCGCAGCCGTGAAGATAATCCTCCTGCTTTAGACCGCTATTATTTTGCATTAGCAGCAGAAAGAGCTTGGAGTTTATTTAAATTTGAATTAGTAAAGCAAGAGTTAGAGCAAAATGGAACGATAAAATTTAGATTGCAAAAAGACGATGCGGTTATTATTAGCAAAGATTACATAGAGCTATTTCAGAAAGGTAATAACATTCGCTTTAATTCAGAAGAAATAAATAAAGTTGATATATCAAGAGGTGTAATCCAAATTATTCCGAAAGAAGTTAGACCTAGTTTTTTAGGTTTTAATCACGATGGTATATTGAGGATTCCCTACAAGGATATGGCAAATGCGAGAATATTTATCCTTGTTTTTGATATGTTGATAAACAAGAGATAAAACATAATTTTCTTTATCTTATAATTATTATTTAGTTATCAGTTCTACCTTGAGCATGATGAATATCAACCTGGTTTGTGAAGAACCGGGTTTTTATTTTTTGAATCGCTTTAAATTTTAATAATTAATCTCAGAGTTTAACTACAATAATTAAATTTAAATATCTTGTCAGTACAAATATCTAGTTAATTTCCTCAAGTGACAAATGAAAGTTTAAAAAATAACCTGTAAATACTCATTTGTTATAAAAATCTTTAATAATGACCGAATTAGAATCTAAATGGAAACCCAGTTCTGAAATAAAAACCCATAGAGGAGATACCATACCATCCGACCTCACATTTTTTACACCTCCTCCTCAAGATATAGTTAATCTCCGCAGTGCTGCATCCACCGTACAAAATGGTAAAGTAATCGAACCTAAGAGTTTTACTAATAGATTATTAGTTGGTATTGGTATTGGTTTTTTCTGTGGTTCATTTGTTGGTGCAATAGTAAGAGCAGTTTCCGAAGACACTCTCATAGCATTGATTACCATTCTCGTAATTACAATTGGCTTGTCTGCTGTGTCTGTGTTTTCAAACACTCCTGCAACCTGTAGTTATGTGGGTGATAGCGGTGTTGCTAATTATATTTTGAAGAAAGAGCCAAATCATAAAAAAGGAATTGGACTATTCTTGTTTCATCAAGCAGAAGAGTTGAGAGTTGCAAGGGTGCAGCATTTTACAAACGGTGTTTATACGATAACAAGCTATAGTTTTGAGTGGAAAAAGGCTAATGGTGAAACTGTATTTAATATAAATGGAGAACATCGTAGTCGTGAAGATAATCCACCTGCTTTAGACCCTTATTATTTTGCACTAGCAGCAGAAAAAGCTTGGAGTTTATTTAAGTTTGAACTTTTGGAACAAGAACTTAAGCAAAACGGTAAGGTGACGTTCAATATTGGGAATGACGATGCTATTGTAATTGGTCAAGGTTATGTGGAACTAATTAAAAAAGGTAAACCTTCTCGTCTTGATGGAAATGAAATTAAACAAATAGGTTTATCTCAAGGTATTATTAAAATTATTCCTAAAGAAGTTAAATCTAAAGGTTTTCTCGGATTTGGTTCTGATGGAACGTGGCAAATACCTTATGGTGCTATTGCTAATGCCAGAATATTTATACTGATTTTTGATATGTTGATTAATCAGAAGTAATGCGCTTTGACAATTTTAATTGGGACTATTCAATTAATTTCCTAGCTTTAACATTAGAATTATATGTTTTGAACTCAGGAAAGCCCAGAGCAACTCAGAATCTTTGTAATCATTCCAAAGCAAACGAAAGATATCTGATACAAATCCTTAATCATCAATCAAAATCAGTAATTCAACAATTGTCAAATTCCTAAGTAGATATTTATACTCGACTTTTCATTGAAATTTTAGGAATGTAAAGTTGTTGTGACTACACTAGCAGGACGTTATAAAGTTCAAGAAACATTAGGTGGAGGTGGTTTTGCAATCACCTATCTTGCAAGAGATACTATGCAACCAAGCAAACCTCTATGTGTAGTCAAGCAACTGCTTCCAAGCCAAACCCATCCACGAGTCATAGAATTTTTTAATAAAGAAGCAGCTATTTTAGAAAAATTGGGAAAACATCCGCAAATACCCCAACTATTAGCTCACTTTGAACAAGATGATAATCTGTACATTGTTCAAGAATTTATTCAAGGACACGATTTAAGTAGAGAAATTTGTCCTGGAAAACGACTGAGTGAAGATTATGTTCGTAAGTTATTACAAGATGTTTTAGAAGTATTATCCTTTGTACATCAGCAAGGAGTAATCCACCGCGATATCAAACCCCAAAACCTAATGCGTCGTCAAGAAGATGGCAAAATATTTCTAATTGACTTTGGTGCTGTCAAAGAATTAGGAAGCTTGATGGTAAACACCAAAGGTGAAGTAAAATCAAGCGTAGTTATAGGTACACCAGGATTTATGCCTAACGAACAGGGTTCGGGAAAACCTTGTTTAGCTAGCGATATTTATGCAGTAGGAATGAGTGCGATCGCAGCTTTAACTGGTATTCAACCTCATGAATTGGAAGAAGATACTCGAACTGGTGAAGTGATTTGGTTGGAGAAAGTTCGAGTTAGTCAGGATTTAGCAGAAGTAATTACCAAAATGGTGCGTCGTCATTATAGTTTGCGTTACTCTTCTGCAAAAGATGCATTACAAGCGCTGAATTCACAAGCAAAATCAACTCCACCTACAAAATTAAATCGACAAATACCGAAACCACAACTCAATTCACAAACATCAATTAATTTTTCACGTCGAAAAACTCTGCAAATTCTTGCTTCTGTGGGTGGTGGTTTTATCGGCGCAATTTTAGGACAGAGAATATGGGAATTTTCTTCAAATGGGTATTCTAATAATCTCAAAAGTTTTGACTTTGAAACAGTTACAGTCAATGCAAGTGGAAACGTCATAAACCGCGAATCAAATAGCGCCAAATACTTTACAGAAGACTTAGGTAACGGTGTCACCTTAGATATGGTACAAATCCCTGGTGGTGAATTTCTTATGGGTTCACCATCGAGTGAAGAAAAACGACAAGATGATGAAAGTCCCCAGCATAAAGTAAATATAAAACCCTTTTATATGGGTAAATTCGCAGTTACCCAAGCACAGTATCAAGCAATTATGGGTGAAAATCCTTCTCGCTTCAAAGGAAATAACCGCCCGGTAGAAACAGTAAGTTGGAATGATGCAACTGAATTTTGCCAGAAGTTAACAGGGAAAACCGGAAGAACATATCGTTTACCCAGTGAAGCCGAGTGGGAATATGCTTGTCGGGCTGGTACTACTACATCATTTCACTTTGGGGAGACAATTACCACTAAATTAGCTAATTACGATGGCACTACTACTTATGCTAACGAACCCAGGGGTGAATATCGCAAACAAACAACAGAAGTAGGCAATTTTCCCCGTAATGCTTTCGGTTTTTGCGATATGCACGGTAATGTTTGGGAGTGGTGTCAAGATACCTGGCATGATAATTATAATGGCGCACCTACTGATGGTAGTGCTTGGATTGAGAATGGTAATGATTCTCCTCGAGTACTGCGGGGCGGTTCCTGGAAAAACAATCCTGGATTTTGCCGCTCTGCGTTCCGCTACTACTCTATTGGGCGCGGCGCTTTCGACGACCTTTTTGGTTTTCGTGTCGTGTGCGTGTCCGGGAGGGACTCTTGATTAGCCCTTTACACTTTTCTCCTCTTGTTCTCTGCCCTTTTTACTTTACTCTTCTCTCCGTCGAAAGCTGTCGATTTTTTTTGGGTAATTATCATCATTATTGAAAATTATGTCAGATTCTACCACCACAGTTTTTTGTCCCGTTTATTATCAAATTATTCAGCGTAGGGGTAACGGTTGGGCTTTTAAGCATAGTGAACCATTCATCAATTTATTTAACGCTCCTAACTTGTCACCTGAAGATGAATTTAAAGCTTTTGGTACTTCCATGAAAAAGGTAGCTGTTGAACTCTTCCGCATTAATGGAGGAAAACAAGGTTATTACATTGCGAATATTTTAGATAAAAAGTACTATTACTGTGGTGATGAGTGGAAAGATGTCAAGTTAAAACTGAGAGAATTGGGAACTGGTAGACCACATCCAATCTAATGGGAACTATAAAATTTCTTTGCATTCTCGCACTGCAAAAATGGGTTTTTTACTACATTAATTAAAATAATTGCTGTGTCAATTCGCTTAATGCAATATGCTGTTGTGTAAGTCGTTGATTTTTCTCTTCGGAAGCATCAGTGATTTTATTATTTTTAGTAACGCTTTCACGAAACAAACGCATGATTTGCAGTAAATTAGACCAATATTCTTTAGGTGTTGTTTGAATTTCTTCCAATAGTTCTATTATTGATATTTCTGCGTTATTATAGCTATCTTCTAACTGAGATTTAATTATTTTTTTTCTGTAGTCATAATATTTACCACCGAAATCAACTAATGCAAGCTTTTATCATATTTTAAATCAATAATCTAAATTATTTTGTAAGTACAGTTGTCGGTATGTAGGTTGGGTTGAGGAACGTAAGCGTTACTCTAACGAGTCAGCAAGCTGTTGCTTGCGTCGCTCGGAGAGCGATACACGAAGTGAGTCGTTAGACTAAGCGTGTCCGCAAGGACATAACCCAACAAAAATTTGGAAATGTTGGGTTTCACTTCGTTCAACCCAACCTACAATTTACTTAAACACCTATAAAACCTTCAACCTTTGACTTTTAACCTGTAACCCGATTCTTCTTCTCAAAATACTGCTGATGTTCTTCTGAAGCTAACCAATAATCCGCAGCTTGTTCAATTTGGGTAACAATATCTTTTTCATACCTCCCCGAATCCTGTAACTGTTGCTTTGAATTTCTAGCAATTACTTCCTGCTCGGGATTGTGAAAAAATATCACGGAACGATACTGGTCTCCTCTATCCGCTCCTTGACGATTTAAACTTGTAGGGTCGTGAATCTTCCAAAATACTTCTAATAATTCTTCATAACTAATAATATCTGGGTCATATTCAACTTGTGCAACTTCAGCATGTCCGGTAATTCGAGAGAGTACATCGAGATAGCAGGGATTTTCAAAATGTCCTTCCATATATCCCACCGACGTAGAATTCACACCATTCAATCTCCGAAAAGCTGCTTCTACTCCCCAAAAACAACCAGCACCGAATGTAGCTTTCATAATAATTCTTAGACTAACTAAATTAACTCTTGTAAATCTTTGATAGTTAAATCGGGAATTGTCATAGTTTCATTAAGTCTTTTTCCGCGTGGATTTATCCAAATAGTAGATAACCCTGCTGTTTTTGCTCCACCAACATCACGCATGATATGGTCGCCAATATAAACTATTTTTTCACGCTCAACATCAAACTGTTCGATTGCTAGATTAAATAGTTTAGTTGATGGCTTAATCCAACCGTAATCTGATGAAAATATAATTATCTCAAATAAATCTCGAATTCCAACTCTATCAAATTCTTTTAAAAATATATCTTTTTTAGACCAAATATTTGAGATTATACCTAATTTGTGAGTTTGCTGTAATTTACGTAAAACTTCAACATGTTTTTGAGATATTACCCCAACTTCATGACTTGCAAAAACCTGCTCTAATAAATCTAGTTCGCTTGCTGGTAAATTTTTTGCTTGAGGATGTTTCTGTAAATAACTAATTACTGAAGGTAAGCATTCATAATAAGCAGGATTCTTACCATCAGTTTTAATTCTTCTCGAAACCGTAAATATAATATTGTTGACTAATTCATCCGTTAATAAACTTCCATTCAAGCTACGGTAAGTAGCTGCAAAATTTTCATTAGATAAGAATCGATAACCTCCGAACATGAAAGTGTGACCTACATCAAGTAGAAGTACATCAAAGTTGCTTATGAAACTCATTAGTATTTTTTGAGAAATAATTAGTGACTTAAAGAACAATCTTTATAATAAAACGTCTCCTTCCATACTACTAAAGTTACAGCTATACAGTTGAATGCTTTATTCAAACTGTTTAATATAAACTTTCGGTTTTCAGGGGAGCTTTATGAAGAATACTTTTTCATTTGAACCGGAAACAACCTTCGAGGTTATAGACGGTGGTATGAATGGTGAATTTGATGGAACCGGAGATAGCGTTTTTCCTGATAATTTTTTCACTATAATCCTTGGTCGCAGTGGTGAAGCAGCGGAATTTGCAGAATTTAATATCGATGAATTTGAAATTCCGGAAGGAGAGACTATTACCAATGCTAGATTCGATGTTAAAATTACTGGTTTAGAAGTCGGTGGATTAGGCGTTTACTTGCGCGATAATCCTGATAGCATTGGTGCATTTGGATACGCTGGGAATGGAACCGCTGATGCTTCAGATTTTGAGAAAGGAGTACTCTTAGATACAGAAGATACTAGCGAAGCAAGCGCCGGACAGCAACTTTCTTTTGATGTAACAGATTTTGTCCAAAATTTAGTTAACACTGATGAACCCTTTGCTGGAATAGGTTTAAGAGCATTGGAGATTGGAGGTTTATCTGTAGACCCAGTTTCTATCAGCCAACCAACTCTGATAATTGAAACTGCTCCAAAATCGAACAATCTTCCTGTAGCTAATGATGATGTTGTCACAGTTTCTCAAAACACTTCTATAACTATTCCTGTAGCGAATTTACTGGCTAACGATACGGATTTAGATGACGATTCTCTGACTATTAAAAGTGTTAATAATGCTGTCGATGGTACGGTAAATTTGAATGATAACGGTACTACGAATGATTATAGTGACGACACGATAATTTTTGCTCCAGATGAAGGTTTCAGTGGAAACGCTAGTTTTGAATATACTGTTACCGATAATCTAGGTGGTAACGATATTGGTTTAGTTTCTGTAATTATTCCTAATAATATCAACGGTAGTAATAATGCTGATAGTTTAGAAGGAAGCGATAGCAAGGATATTATTCGCGGATTTAAGGGTGATGATACTCTTAAAGGTTTTGCTGGAGACGATATTCTTAAAGGTGGTAAAGGAAAAGATAAACTCTTCGGTAATTTTGGAGATGATTATTTATTTGGTGGTAAAGGAGAAGATGAACTTTTTGGTGAAGAGGGTAATGATTTTCTCGAAAGTGGTAATGGGAAAAATCAGTTAGACGGTGGTAATGGAAATGATGGTCTTTTAGGAGGGAATAATCAAGATATTTTAATTGGTGGTGAAGGAAATGACTTTCTTAACGGTGGGCTTGGTAGAGATACAATGACTGGGGGTATGGGAGCAGATAATTTCTACCTTGATGGTAATAGTTTCGTAAAAGATATAATTACCGATTTTAATTTAGGAGAAGGTGACAGGTTGATAACCTTTAATAATGTTCTGTTCAAGGATTTATCTTTTTCGGGTAATGATATTTTATTAGGAGATAAGGTATTAGCAACTCTGGAAGGATTTGAGGCTAATACTTTAAATGAAAGTCATTTCTACGCAATTTAAGAAATAAATATAGCTAGAGGTTAGGAGTTAGGATTTAGGAATTGTTAAAAAAATATAATTTTATATTGATTAAATAACCTTCATACTTGAGTAAGCCGGTACAAATAAATTCAAATATGTAAAAGAATGTAAACTATTTCCGAAGCTTTGCTCCTAATCAATTATGTTACTTATGATTTTCAAAGCTGACCTACTTATAGTTTTAAATACGGACAAAATAAATTTCAAAAAATACGTAATTATATGTAACATTTAATTTAAACTTACACATATATGTTAGGGGCTTTAACTCAAACTATATTGCGAAATTAGTAGGATTATTATTGTAGGTGTATATAGTAACCCTAGGAAGAATTCGTCATATGGAAAACATGGAAAACGCAGACCAACGCAAATTATTATCAGCCCTATGTCATGGAGCCATATTCTTTAGCTCTATGGTTGTGTCTATTGCTATACCTCTTGTTATTCTATTCACTACAGAAGATTCAGTTGTAAAGGCTAATGCTAGAGAATCCGTGAATTTTTGCATCAATCTTTACATATACGGATTAATTGGTGCAATGCTGACTATAGTTCTTATCGGTTTTCTAATTTTACCCGTTGTAGTAATAATCAGTATTGTGATGCCAATTATTGCTTTAGTCAAAATTTTGGACTCACCAGACGAACCTTATCGCTATCCCTTTATTTTTCGCATAGTTTAATTGTCAATTCATTAATATACAAATCCAAATCCAAAGACGTTGCAATTAGCAGCGTTTTTTCGTTATATAGAAAAAAGGTGGTCCTGTTTGTACATAGTTTCCTAATCTTGTTAAAGGCTTGAAATTGAAAGCGAGCAATGGAAACTAACTTTGTGAAATGATATTAACTTAAATAATATTTTTACTCCCTATCCACTGTCCCCTAATTCCTACTCCTTACTCCCTTCCAATTACAATTTTCAAAGCTAAACTATCTACCACATAACTGATATACTCTGACAAATAAATACGAATTCAGATGTATATCTTCTTATTATGAACAATTTAAATCAGTTACAAAATATTTTGGCTGATTCTCCTGTCGGGACTGTATTACCAGCAATATCTGAACTCAACCTTCCCGATTGGTGGTTAGCTGGAGGTGCTTTACGAAATACGGTTTGGCATTCTATATTCGGGGAAAATTGTCAGTTATTTATCAATGACTTTGATATTGCTTTTTTTGACGAAGCAGGAGATAGAAATCAAGAATTGGCTGCAAAAACAACTTTAACCAATCTATTCCCAGATTATTTATTTGACATCAAAAACCAAGCAAGTTTTGCTCGATGGCGCTCCGGTAGAAAAACTTACACTAGTACTGAAGATGGTATCAAAAACTGGCTGCACACCACAGCCGCAATAGGTGTGCGTTTAAATATTCAAGGACAGTGGGAATTTCTCACACCTTACGGGTTAGATGATTTATTTAACGGTGTTGTTCGTCCAACTCCAGAACATCTAGATAATCCAGAAGCACAGAACAAAGCTAACGGGTATTTGCAGAAGTGTCCTTGCTTGAAATTAGTTTGAGAGAGGGGGAAGAGGGGGAAGAAAGAAGGGAGCAAGATGCTCCCACTAATTTTTAATTTCTGTTGCTTCTCTAAATAATTTCTAACTGGTAGCTGGTAATTGATTGCTGCTAGCTGTTGACTGATAAAAAATAATATGGTACTAATGTACTAAGTCAATAAATTTTAGATATAAATTTAGCAATTGGGGTTGAGAGATTCCACTTACCTCTTTTAATAGGAGAGCAGAATTCATGAAGTTTAGCAAGATTGATTTAAGTAATGTATTGGGTGTGTCTCATAGTGATGGGTATTTACAGCTATTGTTAGACAGAGGAGATGAGCTAGAGTTTTTGGAGATACCAGCACCGATACAGGCTTATGAAGGGTTGCAGGATTTAAACGAACTGATAGCGGAACCCCCACCGTTATTAGAAGAGGAAGAACCATTTGCCATGTTACCAGTAGCTTCCACAATGGCAAGTGCTGTTGGATACGATTCTGAAAATGAAGTTTTACAAATAGAGTTTAATAGCGGTGCGGTTTATCAATACTCTGATATAGATGAGGATACATTTGAGGATTTATATTCTTCTGATGCGATAGGTAGGTATTACAACCAATACATTAAAGGTAAATATCAGTCAGAACGTATAGATAATTCTTGCTGAGTTCGTACTTTTAACAATATTATTAGAGCAAGTAAGTATTGACTCTAAATTAGTTTGATATATATCTACCAAATAAAATAAAAAATTTAAAAATTAAAGTTTCCTGGTGCTACGGCTAATTGCTTTTTTTAAAGCGGTTAGCCTTTACTTTTAAGCTATTAGTCAATAGTGAACAATTAATACTTATCAGTTAAAGATAAAAAATCTGATAGTAAATAGTTGTTCTTTCTACAATATTTTAAGCTTCTGATTGATGATTTTAGAAGATTTTATTTACTGTTTTTTATTAATTGAAATGTACATAAGTGCATATAAATCATACGGGCAAAGATACCCGTACTACAAGAATTTGTCTTGGTTTACGAAACTCCTCCACCTGCTGAATTAATCAATACTCCGGGCTGATATCCATCAGGTTTATCACCAACCGTAGCACCACCATGAATCATTCCCTGAATCTCTGCATCAAAGAAACTATAGGGGAATTGCGATTCTGGTTTACTAACGCTTTCCAAACGATTTAATAACTCTACAGGAATATCAAAATCCAGCGCTTTAATATTGTCTTCCAACTGAGATATCTTTGAAGCACCCACAATAACCGATGCGATACCGGGACGATTCACCGTCCAGTTTACAGCAACTTGTGCCATACTTCGCCCTAACTCTTGCGCTACAGTTTCTAACTCAGCAACAATTTTCCAGTTTCTATCGTTAATCTTTTGGAAAGCTGGATTATCCACATCCCGAGTTACATCCAGTCTTCCAGAACCAGAAAATCCACCTTCACTAGGCTTATATTTACCGCTCAAAAGTCCGCTAGCTAAAGGACTCCAGACCATAGTACCCATTCCCAGATTTTGACCGAGACTGATAAATTCTCGCTCGATATTACGCTCAGCCAGAGAGTATTCTAACTGCAAAGCCGAAATTGGTTCATAATTACGATATTCAGCGATAGTTTGCGCTCTAGCAGCATACCAAGCAGGTACATCGCTCAAACCAATATGACGTATCTTACCAGCACTCACCAAATCATCCAAAGTCCGCATTACCTCCTCAGCAGGAGTGACTTTATCCCAGGTGTGGAGAATATATAAATCGATGTAATCAGTTCCCAAACGCTTTAAAGAACCTTCCACAGCTCGGAGAATATTTTTACGTCCATTTCCCCCAGCATTAGGGTTTCCCGGTTCGGCATTATAGGAAAATTTGGTGGCAATAACAACCTTATCTCGTAGATTGCGTTCCTTAGTAAACTTACCCAACCATGTTTCGCTGGTACCGTTAGTATATAAATCAGCCGTATCGAAAAAATTACCACCAGCATCGACATAGGTATTGAACATTTGTCGAGCGGTATCTTCATCAGCACCCCAACCCCATTCAGTACCGAAAGTCATGGTTCCTAGAGCAAGACGACTAACCCGAAGTCCAGTACGTCCGAGAGTATAGTAACTGTTAAGTGACATAGTTAATGATTCCCTGTGTGTGTTGTTTCTAGTTTAGGGAATTGTTGTGGTGGGGTGATATTGAATTCTTGCGGGATTCTGTTGGATTTTTGCTGTGATATGTATTTAAGTGCTAATGGGAATACTAAATTTAACAACTATTAGCTATATCTATGATTTCCTTAGAATTTTTTACACCAGAGCAGAAGTCTTCTATTCCTTCATATAAAGAAAAGTGGCGGGAAATAGCACTTTCTACCGAACCAATTAATCAAGAAAAAGCATCAGCAGCAGTCAAAGCTGCCTATAATTCAGTTGGTAAACGAAAG
>JBCBHT010000052.1:0-31538 GCA_038525335.1 Cyanobacteria bacterium J06621_15
AATCAAATGGTAGTAATTATATACTATCTTCGAGCAATCAAGAAAAGGTTTCACCAAATCAATCACTTTTACCTTTGACTGCTCGGGTTAATAAGGATGACAATTTGGAAATCGGGGGTTGTGATGTCACTACCCTGGTAAAGCAGTTTGGAACTCCTTTATATATTTTGGACGAAGAAAGTTTACGAACTGCTTGCCGTCAGTATCGCGATAGTTTTAAGCGTTACTATCAAGGTGAATCTCAAGTATTATACGCTTCTAAAGCTTGGAATTGCTTGGCTGTATGTGCAATTGTCGCATCTGAAGGTTTAGGGATTGATGTCGCTTCTGGTGGTGAATTATTTACAGCATTGGAAAGTGGTGCGGATGCCGATAAGATTTATCTACACAGCAATAATAAGTCTCGGGATGAATTAATTTTTGCTGTGGAATCCGGCTGCACTGTTGTGGTGGATAACTGGTTTGAATTAAATACTTTAGTAGAATTATCCGAGAATGGTTATTCCCAACATGCTCCATTTCGGATTATGTTACGTTTAACTCCCGGAATTGATTGTCATACTCACGATTACATTCGTACCGGACAGTTAGATAGTAAGTTTGGTTTTGACCCCAATGCTCTTGATGATGTGTTTGACAAAGTTAGTCAACAATCTTGTTTAAACTGTGTTGGAGTTCACGCTCATATCGGCTCGCAAATTTTTGAGCGTCAACCACATCAAGATTTGGCTGCTTTGATGGTACAGTGGCTGAAAAAAGCTGCTAATTATGGCATCCAAATTACAGAATTAAACGTTGGTGGTGGTTTAGGAATTAGATATATAGAATCCGATGACCCCCCAACTATAGAAGAGTGGGTAAAACCAATTTGTGAAGTAGTTGAAAAAACTTGTCAAGCAGAAAATCTTCCCTTACCAAAATTATTGTGCGAACCGGGACGCTCCTTAATTGGTACAACCTGCGTCACAGCATATAATATTGGAGCATCCAAAGAAATTCCCGGAATACGTAAATACATAGCCGTAGATGGTGGAATGTCGGACAACCCGCGTCCAATTACTTACCAGTCAATTTATCGAGCAGTGGTAGCGAATAAAATGTCCGCACCATCTACCGAGACAGTCACAATTGCTGGTAAACATTGCGAATCGGGAGATATTCTAATTAATGATGCTCAGCTTCCACCAACTGAGTCGGGAGATATTCTCGTAGTCATGGGAACTGGTGCATATAATTACAGTATGTCATCCAACTACAACCGTTTACCCAGACCGGCAGCAGTTTTAGTTGGTAATGGCGAAGCTAGTTTAATATTGCAACGCGAATCATATCAAGATTTGATTCGTCAAGATTGTTTACCAGAACGGCTGAAAAAAAGCGGTTGAATAGCTGAGTCAAATATGGTGTCGGTAAGCGGGTTAAGTAGCATGAAGTTTAAAAACAAATCGACCGAAATGATTTTAGATTTTTGATTTTGCACAAAGTTGACGCGATGAATATAATTCGTAATATCTCTCTCTGGGAGACGCTGCGCTAACGTAATTAATGCCCCATAAGTAAATTTGAGGGGCTTCAACGGGAGCATAGTTGACATCCACGACATATACCGGGGCTATGTCCTATCGGACACGCTGCGCTAACAAACCATTAATGTTTTCTGGTGATGTTGTTCGCGTCAACTTTCCAAAACGAATTTTGAATTATAAATTGTTTCAAGTCCTTAGTTTCAACTATGGAAACAATCTAAAATTATTTGACCCATGTTCATCAAGTGAATACCGGTAAATACTAAAAACCTGGCGATATTAATCCTCTTGATGCAAGCCAAATATAGGATTTATTCTACTTGAAAAGAAGATGGTACAATTAACCCCATGAGCAAGCAGGGCAATAAATGTACAAGAATAGTTTATAACCATAAACATTCTTCAAATATTCAGTTCGGCTTGTAAAATCCCAAAAATTAATTGTATTCCAAGATTCAAGCAGGGGAGGATATTCCCGAGTTCACTCTCTTTTATCGAGAAAACGCCCGAATCTACACTATTAATAAGTGGGAAACTTCAAGCTAATTACTTCATGCTACTATGCCTTAAGTTGTCCGCAGGGCATCTATATTATTATTAATTTGAGTAAAATATCCTTTAAACAAAGCGCGTAATCCAGATGTCATGGGGAATTTTTTAAAACAATGGCTGGCAAACCTAGCATGGTCGCAGCCCTTGTTAAAGACTCTGGATATCATGTTAGTGCTGGCGCTAACATACATGATGCTAGTAATTATCAGCGAACGTCGCACGCTATGGATGGTGCGAGGATTTATAATGTTGATGCTAGCTTCAGCTCTTAGTGATTTTTTTGGGCTACGACTGTTAAATTTTGTATTGCAAAGCCTAGTATATGGTTGTGCTGTGGCGATGGCGATAACTCTCCAGTCTGAGTTTCGTCGCTTTCTCGAACAGTTAGGACGTGGTGAATTTCGGCAATTGTTTCAAACTTCGAGTTTAGCGGTGCCGAAATCGTATAGTGTAATTGATGAAATTGTTGATGCGGTTAGAGAACTATCGAAAAACCGGATTGGAGCTTTGGTGATTATCGAAACCACTGGACCAATCGACGAACGCGATTTTTCCGTACCAGGAGTAAAGCTGAATGCTGAAGTTTCTAAGGAACTACTGCAAACTATTTTTCAGCCAAAAACCCTTTTACATGATGGTGCAACATTAATACGTGGTTCTCGGATTGTATCATCGGGTATAATTTTACCGCTTTCTGGACGTACAGCTTCTCGACAATTGGGGACTCGACATCGGGCCGCTATGGGGATTACCGAGCGTGTCGAAAATTGTATTTGTGTAGTTGTATCGGAAGAAACGGGTTCCATTTCTTTAGCAGAAAGGGGAACTTTGAATAGACCATTAACAATCACGAAGTTGAGGGATTCCTTGGAGACTTTATTTTCTCCTGCTGTAGACAGGGAAGCGGTAGCACCCGGTTTATTTAGTTTGGGTCGTCAAATTCGTGGAAAATCCATTGCATTCGTTTCACGTTTACTCGGTTTACCATCGACCGCTTCTCGGGACAAAAAATGACAGCACAATCACCAAATCTAGAATATTTACCAAGCGATTTAAACAAGGAACTATTACCACAGCATGTAGCGGTAATCATGGATGGTAATGGTCGATGGGCTAAACGTAGGGGTTTACCGCGAATTATGGGTCATAAGCGGGGAGTTGATATTCTCAAAGATTTACTTCGTTGCTGTAAGGATTGGGGAATCAAAGCTTTAACTGCTTATGCTTTTTCTACTGAAAATTGGGGTAGACCCCAAGAAGAAGTTGAATTTTTGATGACTTTATTCCAGAGGGTATTGCGTCAAGAACTGCGAGAAATGCTTCAGGAGAATGTGAGAATTGGTTTTGTCGGAAATTTAAAAGCTTTACCCAATGCTTTACAGGCAGAAATTAGTCGTTCGATGGAAGAAACCAAAGATAATCGCGGAATTGATTTCAACGTCGCGACCAACTATGGGGGAAGGGAAGAGATAGTTCAAGCTTGTCGAGAAATAGCCAGTAAGGTAGAGAAAGGATTAATAAAACCTAATGAAATTGACGAAGCGACATTTGAGCATCATCTGTATACTAGTAGGAACAGCGACCCAGATTTAATTATTCGTACCAGCGGAGAAATGCGGTTGAGTAATTTTTTATTATGGCAAGTAGCCTATTCTGAAATATATTTTACCGATACATTATGGCCCGATTTTGACCGTAGTGAATTCAAAAAAGCACTATCAGCCTATCAGCAAAGGGATAGGAGATTTGGGAAAGTTTAAGAAGAGTTAGGAGTTAAGAGTTAGGAGTTAGGAATTAAGAATTAAGAATTAAAAGTAGTGATTAATAATTATTGTTTCTCCCCCTGCTCCCCCTGCTCCCCCTGCTCCCCCTGCTTGTCACAACCCATCAATGTATATAAGACAGACCACTAAGGTCCTCCAAAAATTGCTTGTTCAACATCTTGACGACTGAGGGAATATTTAAAAGAACGCTGGATATCTTCTTCATTTTCTCCAGCATTTAAATATCTGACGGTAATTTCTTCAATATCAAGCCAAACCTCTGCTTCCCAAGCTGGTCGCTGTATTCTCCATAAATGTAGTTGTTGTTCATCTTGCTGACAGCCGAGACTTTCTAGCCATTGTTCAATTTGAGGAAGCGGATGATTATATAGTGGTGTTTCTGAATTTAAAAGATACATAATATGGTTAGTGGTTAGTGGTTAGTTGATAGTTGTTAGTTGTTGGTGGTTAGTGGTCAGTGGTTAGTTGTTGGTTGTTAGTTGTTAGTGGTTGATGGATTATTATTTTCTTTCCTATCTCTTTACTCTCTACTCTCTACTCCCTATTCCCTATTAATAATTTGCTGCTCAACAATAATATCTGGCTGGACTATGGTTGTTTGAAAAGCTGCTTCACCTTTTGTTAAACCTACTGCTATTACTAACAATAAACATCCTAAAAAGGTTAACCCTAAAATAAATAATACAAAAATTTCACCGGACGAGAGGGGACGGTCGTATGGGTCGAGGTAAGCTGATTTTGATGAATATTTGCGAGAAACTGGACGGTTGAGGTCGGAGGGTGGTTGAATTACTCCGAATTTGGAATAACCAATTGTTAAATCGTAGGTTAAACGTTTTTGAGGATTGCTAAGGGTTCCGTATGCTTCGTTGAGTTTTTGAAATTTAACGGTGGCAATTTCTTCAGGTAAATCTGTGGTATCGGGATGATAGCGTTTGCTGAGTTGTCGGTAAGCTCGACGGATTTCGATTACCGAAGCAGTTGGATGCAGACCTAGCAAGGAATAGTAGGTCGGTTCCCTCCGGCTTAGTTTTGTCTCAGTTTGATTCACGGCTGTTTTAGTTACCTTGCAAACAGTTTTTTATCATATTTTAGAACTATCTTTTCGCAGCAAGGTACCTTAATCTAATAATTCTCAATATTTAAAGTAAATAGATAAAAAATTAAATAAATATTTGTAAATATATTCTGTACTGTTTTAAGTACAATACCGCTACATTAGCTTTCAATCAATCATCTGAGCAGGTCTTGACGGGGTTTGAAAGTTTCGATTAAGCGTAACTTTTCGTAAAGCTCGCGTTCCTGAGAACTAATGTTTTTAGCAGTGGGGGTAATTATCTGAATTTCTACAAGTTGATTTCCCCGTTTACCTTTTTCGTTGGGATAACCTTTACCTTCTAAACGCAGTCTTTGACCAGACCTAACTCCTGGGGGAATTGTCATTTTTACCAATCCATCTAAGGTTGGTGCTTCTACTTGTCCTCCTAAAACTGCTTCACAAGGTGTAATCGGTACCTGACAAAATATATCGTTACCATCTATTTTGAAAATATGATGAGTTTGTACGGTAATTTTTAGATATAAATCACCACCGTTTATGCCTTGATTACGCAATCGAATGGTTTGTCCGGTGACCATTCCTGGTGGCATATTAACTTCTAATGAACGTCCGTCTTCAAGACGAATTCTTTCTAAACCACCTTGATAAGCTTTCTCTAAAGGTAATGTTAATCTGGCTTCTATATCCCGACGGTTGGGACGTGCCGAATTTGGAGTATAGGAAACTTTTGTTCTGGGTGTCCGAAACGGGTCGGTTTTTGTACTGTTGTTGGAAGTAGTTGCTGTTTTGTTTCCTTTATTTTTGACACCAAATACTTGGTCAATAAAGGTATCAAAATTATCGTATTTACCAGGATTAACGTCTTGAGTACGATTATTTTGATTTGAGCTTTTGCGTGAGGATTTTGAACTAGCGAAACCGTTTTGCTTCCAAAATACGCTGAACTGGTCGTATTGGGAGCGTTTTCCTGGGTCGCTTAATACTTCATAAGCTTCATTTACATCTTTAAATTTTTCTTCTGCGGCTTTATTTCCAGGATTGAGGTCTGGATGATATTGTCGCGCTAACCGACGATAACTTTTTTTGATTTCGTCGTTGGAAGCATTTTTTGAGACTTTTAAAATTTCGTAATAATCTCGAAAGTTCTGCAAGTTTTGCATAGTAAGTTAATTATAGGGAATAGGTAATCGGTAATTGCGGAAATTGCGGTCTTGGGGGTTTCCCCCATGAGCAAATTTCCAAGACAGGTAATTGGTAATTGGTAGTTTTAATAAATGATTTTTATTATATTGTTATTTTCTATTTTCCTCATATATTCTGATTTTTAGATATTTTAGGCTTTTAATTAGAAGATATTAGGGATGAGTCATTAATCAATAATTATCATTTGAATACAAGATATGGTATTCAGAGAAATAAAAATAAAACTTTTGTATGTTTATTTGTTACTCTCACTTAATATTAAAAGCCGGATTATTTCATAAGCTTATTATCAAATTGTTAGATAGCTAGGAGCGGGGTTAACCGCCCATATATTAGCCTATATTTGTTTACGAAAAGCTAATCTAAACGACTTTACAGCCAATCGTCATCTTCATCATCCCAATTATCTCGGTAGCTGGGTTTGGATGGTTTGCGTGATGAATAATCTTTATCGTAGGAAGGATAGCTGTTATCTCTTCCATAACCACGGTCTGGTTCTCTATAACCACGGTCTGGTTCTCTTCCATAGCCGCGTTCGGGTTCTCTGTAACCCCGGTCTGGTTCTCTATAACCACGGTCAGCATCTCTACCATAACCACGGTCTGGTTCCCTTCCGTAACCTAAGTCATTATTTCTTCCGTAACCACGGTCATAATCCCTGCCATAACCACGGTCGTAATCTCTACCGTAACCCCTATCAGCACCCCTTCCATAACCCCTATCATAAAAATCGTCGTCTTCTTTGTCGCCGATAAAGATATCGCGAATGGTACCGAATAAATCGTCTTCTTCGTCGTCAGCATAATACTGACGAACTTCTTTGTTTAAATCAGATAGTGCGTCTTGTAAATCGGCGTATGCTTGGTCAATTCCTCTTTCGTCGTTTTCTTTTAAACTGTCTTTCAAATCTCGGGAAATGTTATCAATTCGCTGACGACGATTGCGAGCAAATTGCATTCCGAAATCTAATGCGACTTCTCTTAACTGTCTTTCTGCTTGTAAAATTAATGCTTCAGAACGAGTACGTTTTTCAATTTTTTGTTTACGCTGTCTGTCTACGTCGGCGAATTTTTCTGCGTCTTGAATTGCTTTCTGTATCTCGTCTTCGCTCAAGTTAGAAGCTCCTTGAACGGTAATACTTTGTTCTCTTCCAGTGGTTCTATCTAATGCTGTTACCTGTAAGATACCGTTAGCATCAATATCAAAAGATACTTGAATTTGCGGAATTCCCCTAGGAGCGGGTGGTATTCCATAAAGTTTAAATCTTCCCAGGGATTTGTTGTCGGCTGCCATTTCTCGTTCACCCTGGGCTACGTGAACTTCTACGGTGTTTTGATTGTTTTCGGAAGTTGAAAAAATATCGGAACGACGAACGGGAATTGTAGTGTTGCGAGGAATTAATTTTTTCATCACTCCACCAATGGTTTCTAAACCGATTGATAAAGGAGTTACGTCGAGCAACAATACGTCTTTTAATTCACCAGCCAAAATACCGGCTTGAACAGCAGCACCAACAGCTACTACTTCATCGGGATTAACATTTTGATTCGGCTGCAAACCAATCATTGCTTCTACCAATTTTTCTACAATTGGCATTCTTGTAGAACCACCTACGAGGACAACTTCTTCAATATCTCTGGGTGTCATTCCCGCATCACGTAAAGCTCTTTTCACCGGAACTCGCAATCTACCCAATAAATCATCGCACATCGCTTCAAATTGAGAACGAGTCAAGCGAGTTTCCAAATGCTTGGGTCCATCTTGGTCTGCGGTAATAAAAGGTAAATTAATATCGGTGACGCTAACAGCAGAAAGTTCAATTTTGGCTTTTTCCGCAGCTTCCATCAATCGCTGTAAAGCTTGTCTATCTCTTCTTAAATCAATTCCTTCGTCTTCCAAAAACTTTTCAGCTAACCAATCAACAATCCTTTTATCAAAATCATTCCCACCTAACTGAGTATCCCCAGATGTCGATTTAACTTCAAATACACCATCACCAACTTCCAAAATGGAAACGTCGAAAGTTCCCCCACCCAAATCAAATACTAAAATAACTTCACTATCAGCTTTATCCAAACCGTAAGCCAAAGCAGCAGCAGTCGGCTCATTCAAAATCCTTAATACTTCCAAACCAGCAATTCTACCTGCATCTCTGGTAGCTTGTCGCTGAGCATCATTAAAATAAGCGGGAACCGTAATTACTGTACCAGTTACCTGCTCTCCCAAATATTTACTCGCATCTTCGGCTAATTTCTGCAAAATCATCGCCGAAACTTCTTCCGGTGCAAAATTCTTCTTCACACGGGGACATACTATTTTAATATCACCAATTTCCCCTTTTCTCACCGTATAAGGAACCCGCTTTGATTCCGGAGCTAATTCCGAATATTTGCGACCCATAAACCGCTTGATAGCAAAAAACGTATTTTGAGGATTGAGGACAGTTTGTCTTCTTGCCATTTGTCCGACAACCTTTTCACCGTCTTTACTAAAGCCAACAACCGAGGGAGTGGTTCGCATTCCTTCCGCATTGGCAATAACCACCGGCTTACCACCTTCCATAACGGCGACTACAGAATTGGTTGTACCCAAGTCGATGCCTACTACCTTGCCCATGCCCTACTATCTCTCCTAGTATGTCTTATAAATATATGTTTAGAAGTAATGCTTGATTTATTGTATCTTGCAGTTGAGAAATACATTGTCAACTAAATTATCAATCATCAAGTCTAAGGTGTGAAATAATGCCGGTTTATCCATAGAATAAGCCATTAACATTTCTGGTAGATTTATTGCTCAATTGGGCAATAAATGTACTTGAAAAAACAATTCAATTTTCGTGCGACCAATTATTCCTTAATGGTACAAGCCCCTAAATTTATTTATGGATAGATTTTAAGCTTTTATTGGTTCAAGCCCCCATTTATCCGTGGACAATAATTGCGTTAGCGCAGCTTCTCCCGGAGGGAGATATTGCGAATTGTAATGACATTTTTGCTTTTATCCTTTATCCTTCATAGTTTCTAGTTAATCCGTGGATTTAAAAAAACAACTCGAAATCCATTTACATCAAATAGCACGAGAGCGCGACCCCTATTTAGCAACAGCAGGACATTTCTTTGTTCAAGAATACATTCGTGCTGATTTTTCACAATGGGGAAGTGTGGAAATCCACACCTTTGAAGTTAATAATAAACTCCATGAAAATCTCATATTGAATTTACCTTCTGATTTGAAAACTGGAAAGGACAATTCATCACCAAATTTATCACCAATTTTAATTGCGGCTCATTATGATAGCGTTCCGGGAAGTCCGGGAGCCGATGATAATGCTAGCGGTGTGGCTGTTTTGTTGGAATTAGCCAGAATTTTTGCTACTCAGCCAGCTAGGTATCCCATACGACTTGTGGCTTTTGATATGGAAGAAGCTGGTTTGTTGGGGAGTCAGGAATATGTAAATCAGTTATTGAGGGAAAAGCAGAAGTTGCGGTTAATGCTGTCTTTGGAAATGTTGGGATACTGCAAGGTAAATCCAGGGACGCAAGAATATCCGGTTCCGATTTTGAAAAAGTTTTATCCGGATACGGGGGATTATATTGCTTTGATTGGGAATTTGAAAACCTTTGGGGATTTATTTCGGCTTCGCAATAGTTTTCGGAAAAGTGGGACTAAGAGTGAGTTTTTACCGGTTCCGAATAATGGAAAAGTTGTTCCTGCTGTGAGAAGAAGCGACCATTCACCGTTTTGGGATGCTGGATATAAAGCAATGATGGTTACCGATACTTCGTTTTTAAGAAATCCTCATTATCATAAGTCTAGCGATAGGGTTGAGACGTTGGATTTGGATTTTTTGACGGGAGTTTGTCTGGGGTTGGAAAAGGGGATTCGAGAATTGTAGGGTGCTGTGACGGTTTTAGATTTTTTGTGGAGGATTTAGAGGTCGTTGATACCGTCACGCACCTAGAGGTAATTTGAGGAAGAAATTATATTTTTTTTAACGCAAAGGAGCGCGGGGGTAACGCGGAGGTTCGCTGAGGAAATTTTAAGACGTGTTAAATCTCTAGCGCTAGAGTTAAAAAGCGGCGCAACTGGGGAACCGCTGCGCTGATTTGGTGGTACCAGATAGGGGCTAGTTAGATTTTTTGTTGGTGCACAAAATAGTCGTGCCCCCATCTGGCACTCCGCTCTCGCCACCAAATCTTCCCCAGTTGCTGAGTGAATCGTTTTAATAGTGAATTGGTTGAATTAATCGGTTTTTAAGAAGTTTTGAAATTAGTCAGTTGTTGAAAATAAATTGATTGATGTTTTTTAAGGGTTGTATTCGTAACTGCTAGACATTTTAATTCCTACATAATCTTTATCGGGTGTTTCTCCAAGAATATAAGTGTAATCAATATCGTATAAAGCTAAGTGATAGATTTTCATATCTAAAAGTTTTTCTTTGAAGAACCTAACAAGAATTTGCTGCCTCTTTCTATCTACGTCTTCATAGAAAGGATTAATATAATTGGATAAAAATCCGTTGAATTGTTTTATTTTCAATAAACCTGATTTTAGTAGAGATTGAGTAATAGCTGATTCCTTTGTCATAGAGACTGCATAGCAAAGTTGATAAATATAATCGTAGCTGTATCCAGCAGCATAACAAAGCGCTAATTTCAAAGGGGTCAATTCTGTTAAAATTTGTTTTACATTAGATTCTATATTTGAAATATTTTCTCCTAAAGCTGGAGATATTGGAAATTTGTAATTAGAATAGGACATTTGCTTGCATATAGTTTGTCTGGTTGGTATTGTTGGTGAAATTGCAATCCAATCATCATCAAAAGTTTTACCAATCAAACAACAAATATAATCTTTATGGGAATACTCATCCAACCAATCGTAATCTTTTGAGTATCCAGGAAATTGGAATTTAAATGCTTCGATATGCTCTAAATTGGATTTGACTAAATTTAGTAGAGATTGATATTTCTTTTCTCTGAATAATTTGGTTTTATCATCTAAAAATTTATCCGGTTCCGGGTCATCTCCCCCGTACTCATCGGATGATGATATATGATGCATTTGTTCTTCTTGAATCCATTTTTCAATTGCAGCTTCAGGAGTTACGGGTTCGACAAATCTTTCAATTTTTATTAAATCCCAAATATTAAATTCACCTTGAGTTGAAGCATCCCAAAAGAAAGTTTTGTATAAATGCTCGTTTAAAACTTCTAATGTTCCTAAAAGTTGTTTGGTTTCGAGTCTCATATTTATGAGGATTGGCGAGATTGTTATGATTATAAAAATGGTGCGTGACGCTATGAATATCATTATTTAGTTAATTATCATAATTTCTTGAAAGCGTCACACACCCTACAATGGAATTAATCAATTAATTTAAAAATCTATCTTGAGCAGCAGCTTTGACGATAAAATTGGAATCTTGTGTGAATCTTTCTGTAATTTCTAAAGGTGTAGAAGAATTAATCGCAATAGCATATCGTTCCCACCAAAGTAAAGATTGTGAATATTGTCGAATAAATTCAGTTGGGATTAAAGGATGCATTAAAGATATAAATCTGACAAAAGGTACTGATGATTGAATATATTCTGATAATAAAGTTGGTAAATCATCATCAGGTTTATATAAGCGAGTTAGTGCTTTTAAAGTTCCTTTTAGGTTTACACGTAATCTTTCTTGTAAAGTTTCTTTTAGGTTAACTGGTGTATTCGGATTATCTATAATTGCTTGAGATATTTCTACATCAGTATCAAGTGCTAGTTGCTCTAATAAATTTATTGATGTATTTGGATGTTTTGCGACAGCTTTACGAACATTGGGAGAAATATCACGAGATAATGTTTCAAGAATGTTGAAAGAAATATTTAGATTATGAGATATCAAGCTTTTTCGGATTTCTGCTGATTCATCTGAAGCGAGTAATTCAATTATTTGCTCTGGAGTTTCCTCATTTAAAGTCAAAGCTTCACGAACTTCTATACTTGAATCTTTTGCTAATTCTTCCCAAATTTTAAGAGGAAGGTTTGGATGTTTAATAATTATAGATAATGATGGCATATGAATACTAGTACTGCTGTTTGAACTCCCAGCAATAGTTTCGCGGATTTCTGAAGATTCATCACGAGCTAATTTTCCCCACTGCTCTGGTGTCACATGAGGAGTATAAATTGCATTTCGACGAATTTGTGGATTTGAACTTTGTAGAAGCTTTTCTACAATCTCATAATTTGAAGTTGGATGATTAACTAAAATATTTGAGAGATTTGAGTCAATTTGTTCTCCTTTAAGCAATAATTTATCTACAACAGGTATTGGTAGATTGGGATTTTTTAATAATTCTCCGCGTATGAAAAAATGTCTGTAGTTTAACAAACAATTTAATACTATAGAAGGAGAGTTGGGATTTCCTGCAAGGAAACTAAGTTCGTTATTATATTCTTCTTCATCGAATTTCCATATATTAAAAAGTTTTTCTAATACATGTGAAGGAGTATTGGAATTTTTTGCTAGATAGAAGCGAGTGAATTTATAATTATCATCTGCTAATAGTTCTAAAATGCGAACAGGTGTATTTGGATGTTCTGCTACTTTACTCCGGACTAAATCGTCTTGATGTGATGCTAATTTTTCCAAACTACTAGCAGGTATTTGAGGATAACTTCCAAGACAACCTTCTAAAATTTTACATAGTTTTTGACTATCACCAGTTTCAGCTATTTTTTCTCCAACAATGTAACTAGGTGTATTGTGATTGCTGGATGAAAATATTTTATCTACTCTCCATAACTTTTCTATAGTTTCTACCGGAGTATTAGGATTATTCGCTACTCTTTGTTTAACTTCACTACTCGAATCATTTGAAAGATAATTTAAAATTTCTGGAGGAGTATTATGAGAGTTAGCAATAAACTCTCTTATTCCTTCTGATTCATCACTTTTGAGAATTTCTAAAATTTCAATAGGTGTTGTTTGATTATATTTTAATAATTCTCTTCGCACCCGAGCATCAGAATCTTGACTTAATTTGAGCAAAAGATTTAAGGGTCTGTTATTGGATTTAGCTAATGCTATACGAACATCAATATCATCATCTTGAGCTAATTTGTCCAAAATATGAATCGGTGTATCTGAGCTACGAGCTAGCGAAAGAATATACTTTTTATCTCCGCTATTTGCTAAATAAGTCTTGAATTGATATATTCTCGAATAATTCTTAATGATAAATTTTTGAGAATGATTATTCTCTTAGGTTACTGCTTTTGGTAAAAGTACACGATATAAATCTATGGCTGAAATACTAGGATATTGAAACCAAAATTCGCTCCATTCATCATAGTTTTTATATTCAACTCTTGCGACTCTTTTGGGTGTATATTCTGGATTTTCTGAGTTTATTAGCTCTACTATAATCTCACTTGTTATAGAAGGATTCCGTAGAGCTTTACGACGAATAATTAAGCTTCTATCTTTCGCTAATATTGCTAATATACTGGGTGGAGTATTCTGGTTTCCTGCTATTTCACGTTTGAACCCCATTTCAAACAGTTTTTCTAGAATATGAGATGGAGTATTGGGATTTTCTGCTAAATATTTGCATCCTTTGGAATTATTCTCTATAACTTGTTGAAAATATTCTTCTCTTTCGTTTTCTGGAACAGATGAATTGAAAGCTAATGCTAAACATATTTCCCAATACAGCTTATTTTGTGGTGAATTCGATATTGATTGAAGTTCTTCTGTTAATCTTTTTCGAGTTACGACTGGTGTATTGGAATTACGTATCAAAGAAATTGCGATCGCAATATTTTTCTTAAGACTAGTTTCCGAATCTAAATCTACCAAACTAGCCAATCTCTCCAAAACCAAAGCTGTAGTATTTTTCGATTCAGCAGCACCTTTCCAAATATCCTCTGACGTTAACTCGTTTTTATAGTCATCTTTGAAAAGTACTTGATTTTTATTGAATTGAAAAAAATCTTTTAAAAGCTGATTTCGTAAAGTTTCCGGTGTTTTCGGATTCTGGTAAACAGCAAGACGTACTGAAGGTGAAGAATCTTGAGCGAGTTTTTCTAAAGTACTGACTAATACATTAGGATTACTAGCAATATTTTCTCTTTGGTAATAAGGAGAATCAATTACTTGTGTCAAAGCATTACCAGGAGAATTTGGATTATTAATAACTAAATTTCTATATCTATCGCTGTTCTCTTCTTCGTACTTTAAAAGCTCTGCAATAATTTTAGCGGTTATATTTGGTCTTTGATGAATACAAAAGTGATGCTGTGAGAGCAATTTCACCAAAGCATCTTCTGAAGCATTCGGATGCTTAGCAATACTTTCTGTTACTTCTCCCCAACCGTGATTCATCAACAAATCCAAAACTTCTCCTGGTGTCGCTAAATTTCTGGCTATTGCTAGTTGAACTTTCTCCTCCCCATCCCCTACTAACTCCCTCAACACCTCAACGGGAGCATTGAAATTCCTCGCTACTGATTGTCTTATCCAACTCCATTTACTCCGTGCTAATTCGACTAACTCTAGCGCTAGGGTTTCCCAGTCGGATGCTATCTCATATTGACTTTCAACAATTTCAATTACATCATCAAAGTCATCATCCCGATATTTCACAGCTATCCGAATCGGTAATTCTACATCCCCTGCCAATATTTCTAATGTCTGTCTCGGTGTGTCTGGATGTGATGCTGCTGTTAATCGCTCTTCAATTATTGTTGATTTACCCAGTCTTTCCAGCAATTTAACTTTATCTTCCCTAGGTAAACAAGGATTTTATAAACCTTCTATTAATCTATGTCCCGGAATCCATTCGCTAATTAAATATTCTGGTACTGGTGCGATTTTTAATAGTTCGGCTACTAATCTATCGTTCTGCTGTAATGGTGCGTTTTTAATCTTTTCTTCTGCAATATCTCGCCAATTTCCTGTTATACTTCCCGTTGATTCAATATATTTAACGTGTAATTTTGCTGCTTCTACAACTTGAGAATAACTACTTTGATTAACTAATTTTTCTAAAATCTCAATAGGAGTCTGTAAATAATTAGCTACAGCAAGCTGAATTTCTAAAGTTTGATTGATTAAAGTTTCTGGGTGATTGATAAAAGGTTGCAGGTCAGTGGGTTGAAGCAACTTTTTAGAATACATATGATTGTGATGATTATGCGATTAATTTCTTTTTCAAGAATAAATTTATTGTATAGTATTTATGTTCTATGATGTTATCCCTTGTTTGTGCGGTGATTAACAACTTCATCTTTTGTTATTAAGTCAATCAATGAAAATTTATCAACAATATTAGCTATATTTATCTGGTATAAAACTATCATAACAATAGTTGAAAATTACTATATCTTTAGATAGATGATAAATATATCTAGGACTTCAAAAATACTTTTTAATTTTGATATTCCTAGGAAAAGTCAGTAAAAAGTAGCTAACACTATAGATTTACTTGACTGTGATTTATGTTGTCTGTTTTTTGGTTCAACTAACAAGTTCGTAAATTAAACTTTATCTCTATTAATTAAAACGTGTAAGTATGACAACAATATTGCAACAATCAGCTTGCAAAGGCAATATTCTTGTAGTTGATGACGAACCAGATAATTTAGAAGTTGTATCAACCATTCTTGAATCTGAAGGTTATCAGGTTAGACAAGCTATCAATGCTGATGTGGCTTTGAGTACTATAAAATATCAAATCCCAGAATTAATTCTCTTAGATATAAGGATGCCAGAAGTTGATGGATATCAATTATGTCAGCAGCTAAAATCAAATCCGGGTACTAAAGATATACCAGTGATATTTTTAAGTGCTTTAGGAAGCGAAAATGACAAAGGGAAAGGGTTTGAATATGGTGGTGTTGATTTCATTAACAAACCTTTCAAGTTGGATGAAATCTTAGCTAAAGTCAAAGGTCGGTTAACTATTCATCAACTACAAGTTAAGCTAGAAAAAGTAAATAGCGAGCTTTCTCAACATAATCATCGCTTGCAAAATAAAATACATTTTCATCAGCAGGTAGAAAAAGAATTGTCTTGTTCTAATATTTCTCTAGAAGCGAGAAATCATCAGCTTCAAATCTTGATTTGTAATTTAATGAACAAAATGCGAAATATGTCGTCTTATTAATCAATCTGAATTATTATAAAGGATTGAAAATAGGGCTAAAAGAGATGTTGCTATGCAATGTCTCTTTCATTTTTATCTATCTGAGGATGTTATAAAACAATACTTAAGAAACTTGATAACTTTGCAACTAATTTTTTAATATTATTTTTAGCCTTTTTTGCGTACACTTACGCTAATTTTAGGTTGTAAAACTTGCGTAAAATCACAAAATTGTATTCGAGTTAACGGACATTATTTGTCTATTAAATCTTACTTGTCAGTATTTGTAAATTTTATTTAGGCAAGTATTATTAATGTACATTATTTGCTTTATATTTTCATCTATATATTATTAGTATGAGTGATTCCCAACCGAATAGTAACCAAGTGGACTTAACTAATTCTGAGCATACAAGAAATTTTTCTGATAAATTTAAAAACATACAGCAAGAAGTGTTCGGAGTAAATCAAGAATCAGATTGTTTCAAAAAAATTTTTGAAAGTGCTGCTATAGGTATTGCTAAAGTTGCTCTACATGGTAAGTGGTTGAAAGTTAATCCAAAAGTTTGCGAGATTACTGGATATTCAGAAGATGAGTTATTGAAGCTGAGTTTTCAAGATATTACTCATCCTGATGATTTAGAAGCAGATTTGGAACAGGTTTTAAAATTATTGATGGGAGAAATAAAATCTTATTCTCTCGAAAAACGCTATATTCGTCCCGATGGTTCTATTATTTGGGTAAAAATTACTCCTAGTTTGGTGAGAGATACAGACAATTCAGAGTATTTTGTTGCAACTATTGAAGATATTAGCGAACAGAAACGAATTGAAAAAAATCAGCGGTTGAACTATCAAGCTTTGTCGGAATTGACAGAACGTTACCAATTAGTTGTTCGTAGTTCTCAAGATGGTATTTGGGATTGGAATCTTGAGACTGGAGATTGTTATTTTTCCTCTGAATGGAAGAAAGTATTAGGGTACGAAGATGAAGAATTAGAAAATAATATCGATACGTTTTTCTCGAATTTGCATCCAGAAGATTATCCCAAAGTTGAAGCAGCAATCAAAGAGCATTTTGTACAAAGGATTCCTCTCGATATTGAATGTCGGATGCTTAACAAACACAATCAATACATTTGGATAAGGAATCAAGCTAGAGCTATTTGGGATGAATCTGGAAATCCAATACGAATTGCTGGTTGTATTAGGGACATCGAAGGTTTGAAAAAGCTGGAAGCTGATTTATCTTTAGCTAAGGAAGCTGCTAATCTTGCTAAAAGCGAATTTTTATCCAAAATGACCCATGAATTGCGAACTCCATTAAACGCAATTCTCGGTTTTGCTCAAGTTTTACACCGTCAATCGAATTTAGAAGAGCAACAACAGCAATATCTTGATACCATTATTCGTTCTGGAAATCATTTACTAGATTTAATTAATGATATTTTAGATATTTCTAAAATTGAAGCTGGAGCTATACAGTTAAATGCACAAGTATTTGATTTTTACGGTTTAATTGACTCTATCGAACAAATGCTGCAACTTAAATGTAAAAACAAAGGTTTACAGTTAAATTTACATTTAGATAAAAATGTTCCTCAATATATCAGAACCGATGAATCGCGATTGCGTCAGGTATTAATTAATTTGTTAGATAATGCAATCAAATTTACTGATGCTGGTTCTGTCTGTTTACAAATAACTAAATATACGATTAATAATCGAGGAGATTGCTGTCGTTTACAGTTCCGAGTTATAGATACTGGTATAGGAATTGCTGCGGAAGATTTGAATTCCATTTTTAATGTTTTTAAACAATCCAAAGATATTCAAGAATATTTTGGTGGTACGGGTTTAGGTTTAACTATTTCTAAGAGTTTCATCGAAATGATGGGAGGTGAAATCAGAATCAACAGTAGTTTAGGAGAAGGAACCATCGTAGAATTTGATATTGTAGTCAGCACTATAGTTAAAGAGAAATTTATTCATTATTCTCCCAAACCTCAGATTGTTAGTTTAGCATCAGAAAATTCTAAACCATTAATTTTGATAGCTGAAGACAACAAAGACAACCATCAACTATTAGCAGAAATGCTTTGTAAAATTGGCTTTGAAATTATTCAAGCCAATAACGGAGAAGAAGCAGTAGAAAAATGGCAGAAATATAAACCTGATTTAATTCTAATGGATATGCGAATGCCAATGATGGATGGTCTTCAAGCTACCCGTAAAATTAGAAATTACCTTGAAGGAAAAGACACTATAATCATTATTGCTCAAACCGCAAACGCTTTTAACTCTGATAAAAAATTGATTATGTCTCTTGGCTGCGACGATTTTATTAGTAAACCGTTTCAAGAACAAGAGTTGTTAGAAAAAATAGCCCGTCATCTAAAGCTTAGATATATTTATAGTGACGAACAAAAAGATTTCTCAGAAGAAGAGCAGATTCAAATTAGCTTAGAATCATTAAAATTTATGTCTTCTGAATGGAATTTACTACTTTATCAAGCTGCTAGTGCTTGTAACAAAAAAACTGTCATTGAACTATTAACTAAAATACCTGAAGGTCAAAATAGTTTGATTAAACAATATTTAATTAATCTAGCTAAGAAATTTCAGTTTGATGAAATTGTTAATTTGGTTTCTCCTTCCAAAGTTAATGATTGTAGCCACTAATTTCATGATTAATCAGTGCTTTACTTATAAATAAGGTTCTTAATACGAACCTAATAATGTTATAAATTAAATCGTTTCTTAAAATATTTCCCTAACTTTTCCCTACCTTTTCATATAAAGCTAAGTAGTTATATACACAACTAACTTTTCGAGTGATATGTATAATATCGGTGAATTTAATTAAATTAAATCACTGATTGCAAGTATTTTTATTTACTCTTAATAAATAATAAATAGCAGTCAATTTATTGCTTTTAACTATTAAATAACACTCAGCTAGAAAAAATATCTTGATATGGCTGAAAACTTACAAAAATCAAATCACAAGAATAATATTCTTATAATTGATGACGAAGCAAATAACTTAGAAGTTTTATCTAATATTCTTGAAAATAAAGGTTATGAAGTCAGACAAGCCATCAATGCTGATATTGCTTTTAGAGCTATAAAAATTCAGATACCAGATTTGATTTTACTAGATATATTAATGCCGGAAATTAATGGATATCAAGTATGTCAGCAATTAAAGTTAAATCCCAATACTAAAGATATACCAGTTATTTTTCTTAGTGCTTTAGGTAGAGATAGCGATAAAGCAAAAGGATTTGAGGTTGGTGCAGTAGACTTTATCACCAAACCCTTTCATTTAGAAGAAGCATTAGCTAGGGTTAAACATCAATTAACTATTCGTAAACTACAGTTAGAATTAAAACAAGTAAATCATGAACTGAGTCAGAAAAACTATCGTTTACAAGCAGAAATTTATATGAAACAGCAAGCTGAAAACGAATTAAAGCATTATCAAGCTTTATTAGAAACTAGAAATCAAGAGCTTCAAGCTATAGTTGCTGATTTAAAGAATACGAACAAACAATAAATAGTTCAAAGTCAAAATCATATTACATCTTAGAGCAGTGTCAGAAACTCGATTTATTACTTATTTAATCACGATAAAATAATAATTTAGCGACTAAAAACCGGGTTTGTTTGCATTTATTGAGTTTAGAGTATAAGAATTTAGAATAATTATATTTTAATTGAGAGAATATTGTTAGTAATTACAAAATTGATACTAAATCAAAAAAAACTTCCTAAAGAGAAAATTAAATTGTACATCTGCGGGATAAAAAGTTAAAATTTTTACCCTTAAAAATCAGATTGTGTAAAAATAGCTGTATTCTTTCTAACACAGGTTGCGAGGAGTAAAACAACTATGGCTGACTATAAGTTGGATAATGTAGTCGCTTCAATGGGACTAACAGAAGACCAGAAGAAACATATTATTGAGCAATCGATTAGGGAAGAAAGGGAAGAGATTGTTAACCAAGCTTTAAGCTTTATTGAAAATATATACGTTCATTTACCCTTGAAGCGAGCGAAAAATGCGATAGACCCGGTGGAGCGTTTGAAACTGCTGAAGTATCGTTTGGTAAAAATGAACGAACTTAATTTTCAGCGAGAAATGATTGGCATATTTACCGAACTTCGAGACTTACATACAGTATATGTGCCTCCGATGCCTTATCAATCTATCAATTTTGTTTTACCTTTCATTATTGAAGAATTTTATGAAAATAATCAAAGATATTATATTGTTTCTCATGTAAATGAAGATTTTGAACATGAAAGTTTAGAAAAAGGAGTGATAGTAACTCATTGGAATGGTATACCAATTGAACGTGCGATTGAGTTAAATGGATTGCGTACCTATGCAAGTAATGATAATACCCGTAGAATTCACGGATTGAATAGTTTGACTTTGCGTTCTGGAAGTAAATATTTAGTTCCAGACGAAGAATGGTTGTACATTTCCTATATTACAAAAAATCAGGAACATTACGAACATCGTTTTCAATGGCAAACTTGGAATTTACCGGAAAATCAAGCACAAGCGAATAATCAAACTATTCCCAACTCAAGAGTTCATGGTTCATTAGGTGTTGATTTTGAAGCTACAAAATTGCAGAAGATAAAGAAGGGTTTGTTTGCTTCAAATTCCGAACGAAATAATCAAACATTTTACGAAACTGATTTTCAATGGAGTATTTGTAATACTAATTACGGTGAATTTGGCTATATCCGAATTCACAGCTTCATGATTTACGATAGACAGCAATTCATTCAAGATTTAATTCGTGTTTTAGAACAGCTACCCAAAGATGGTTTAATACTTGATGTTCGTGGAAATAGTGGTGGATATATTGAAGCTGCTGAGATGATGCTTCAGTTATTTACTGCTAATAAAATTCAACCAGAATTATTTCAGTTTATTAATTCTCCTACAACTTTGAGATTAGCATCAGAACCTTGGAGAAGTTCGATTGAGCGTTCGATAGATACCGGTGCTGTTTATTCTTCGGGATATTCTATTGGTGGACATGCTTATTATCTTGATGAGATAAATCAATACGGAAGAAAATACTTTGGTCCGACAATTTTGATTACCGATGCTTTGTGTTACAGCACCACAGATATTTTTGCAGCAGGATTCCAGGATAATGATATCGGTCCAATTCTTGGTACTAGTGAAAGCACTGGTGCTGGTGGTGCAAATGTTTGGGAATATTATGATTTGTTCCATCCTTTGGGTTATCCTGTTTTACCTAGAAATGCACAGATGAGAATGGCTGTAAAACGTGCAATTCGTGTCGGAAATCAAAGCGGAATTCCCTTGGAAGATTCTGGGGTAATTCCCGATTATCTGCACAATATGACCCGTAATGATGTTTTAAATGGGAATGTTGATTTGATTGAAAAAGCAGCCAGTATTTTAGCAACTATGAAAGGATTACATCATTTACCTTTGGAAGTTTTTTAACAGTTATTAGTTAAAGTTCATCAATCAAAAAATAACCAATAACTTATGTAGAGACGTAGCAGTGCTACGTCTTTTTCATGTTTTGAGAACATTTTTATCTATAGGGTGTATTAAACCTACAATTAATGATTTATTTAAACAATAGTTTCTAACAAATTCAACAACATATAAGATTCATTTAGGACTAGTATTTTTAATTATTATTTTAAGTAAAATTCTGCGTTACGCTCTGCCACAACACACCTTACAATTATGTATAGCATTCCTAAATAATTTGTGAGAATTAATAAACCCGATTTTTCCAAAGAACCGGGTTTATGGCATCTACTTTTCTCACGACTTATCTAGGATTGATATATTAGTTCAAAACCTATTTTATATCGATTTAAAATCTAATTTGGTTAATTACTAACGCTGTAAACTGATTGAACTCACTACTTATTACTTCTTACTTCAGCAAGAGATAAATTAACATTTTATCTACCTAAAGAATGATGTCTACAGAATGATGACTTTTTTGTTACATTACTTAAAATATTATTTGAGAAAGCGAATAAATCAAGAGTAAAAAATCATGAGTAACAAATTCAAAAAAGGCGACAAAGTTGAGTGGAATACTGCTGGTGGTAAGACAACTGGTGAAGTAAAAAAGAAGTTGACTTCTGAAACAGATATTAAAGGACATCATGTTGCAGCTTCTAAAGATAATCCAGAATATTTAGTTGAAAGTGATAAAAGTGGGAAAGAAGCTGCTCATAAGCCAGAGTCTTTAGATAAAGTTGATGATTAATAGATTGATTTAATAATAATTAGTAATGAGTAAAGATAAAGCAACAGTTATAGAAGAGTTTGATGATGCTGTTAATATGACAGCTAAACAATTAGAATCTTGGTTAGAAACTGAAGAATCTAAATCTGTTGGTCAAAAAGATGATGGTGATGATGAATCAAAAGGACATAAGTCTGGAAAACGCATCATTGAAATTTTGCAAACGAAGAAAGACGATTATACCGATGATGATATTTCTCACATGAGGAAAGTTGTTAGCTACGTTCATCGTCATTTAGCACAGAAACCTGATGGTAATATTGAAGATACTGCTTGGCGTTATTCTTTGATGAATTGGGGAAATGACCCGTTAAAATAAAGTTAGGAGTTAGGAGTTAGGAGTTAGGAGTAAAATTATAGTATTCCGAAATCATTTGGAGATTTTAGAAACCCGGTTTTTTGAAAAAACCGGGTTTCTGACACTTACCTTTCTCACGACTCATCTAGGATTGCTATATATGGTGTGTTAAATTCGCGATTAATTATGAATTTCAACGATAATTTATATCGGTTTAACGCACCATCAGAGATTAGTTAATAATTATAAAATATCGAGAAAATTAATTCCTGGTAATTCCCGCTGCTGTAGTTTAGTGTTAATATACTCCGCTGCTGAGATTCCAGATAAAATTGCACTTTCGACGAGATTTCCACCACACCAATCTCCACAAAATACTAATGGTGAAGATGTATCTGCTGGTAAACAAGTTTGCTGTAATGGTGTTTTAGGAAATGCATATCTCCATCTATGAACCTGCATCCACCGGGGATTATTTAACCAAGGTAAATTTAGATTAGCAGCAGCATTTTCTAATATTTCTCTTCCAATCTGTTCTAATTCCGATTCAAAATATTTTTCTGCAAAGTCAGCGCTGCTATGAATTACAAAATGAGGTTGTAAAGGATTTTTTCTTTTACTACTATCTAACCCAATCCATCCCAATACGGGATTATCCTTGAAAGTAATTGCTTTCCACTCAGGTTTTTCTAATGAGTCGGGATATCCAGCCATTACGGTAATAGCAGGGTAATATTCAACACTTTGCAGCTTTTCCAGAGACTTATAATCTAAAACATTTTCTGGTAAAGATTCCAATAGCATTACAGCTTGAGGTGCTGGAATAGCAACGACTACAGCCCCTGTAATAAATTCTTGCTTGGTTTCACTAATTAAATGCCATTTATTTTGAGAATTTAGGATTATTTCCTTTACACGTTCTCCGCGATATATTTCTAATCCTTGTGCCAGAAATTTAGCCATAACATTCATTCCTTCTGGTGCTGTGTAAGGAAGAGGTGATTGAGGTTTAACAACAAAATCAGAATGATTTTTGACGTGTAAATTATCCGTCCAAACTTCTAAAGCACCTTTTTGAACCAGCAAATCTATTAAACGTTGCAAAACTTCACCTTTGGGTTTGAGATAACAGGTTCCGTGGTCAGCTTTGGTATCAAACAAACGTCGAGTGGCAACTCTTCCACCTACCCCACGGGATTTATCTATAACAATTACCGAATATCCAGCCTGGGTTAACTGTTGAGCGCAAACTAAACCAGCCATTCCGGCACCAATTACAGCAATATCAGTCATACTATTTTGGATTTTAGATTTTAGATTTTAGATTTTAATAATGTGGAGCAAGGAATAGTTAGAAGTTAGTTTTTAATCTCCCCCCTCTTCCCCCTCTTCCCCCTCTCCCTACTCATTACTCCCTACTCACTACTCCTTACTCCCCTCTCCCTAACACATGTTAATTGTTGTATAAGTTGTCAGTTTTATCTATTGGTACAGAGTATTACTGATGAGTGCCGAAAGCTAATAGTAGAATAAGGTACGGGATAAAATGGGAGAAAGGGAAATTGGACGAATTAAGGGCAGCGCTAGAGTTAGCTACTGAAGAAGAATTGCAGGATTTGACGGCAATTTTATTTAGTCGTAAGTTTAATCCTTTAGATTACCTGCAAACACCGGAACCGATAGAAGTACAAAGTCAAAATCGTCAAGCTTGGTTAGATGCAATTGAAGAACGTTTTTGCTTTTTGGCTGCTGATGGAATGACCGTATTACGGGGAAAAAGCCAACAAATTACCTATCGTGAAGCTTTGGTTGGAGTATGTAAATATTTAAAAATTCCTTATTCTGATGATTTGACAACCGTTGATTTAGAAGCTGAAATATTTTTACATCTTTTAGGAAAAGTTTGGAAGAAATTACCTGCGGGTGAAAAAAGAAAGTTAACGGAAAAGATACAGCAGCAATTAATAAAATCCGAACTTAAAGAACCTTTACCGCTAGCTTTACAAAAAGACCCCTTGGGTTTAATTTTTAAAGGTGGTAGTGCAATAGCATTAACTTCGGTGATTCAACCAATATTGCTCAGACAAATCACCCGTCAGTTTGCAACTCACTTCGCTACTTATCAAGTTGCTAGACAAGCAGCAATCACAGGTACCAATGCTGCTGCAAAACAGTTTCAGGGTTATGCAACAGCACAAATAGCGCGTCGTGGTATGGCTATGAGTGCAGCCCGTTACGGTGCTGTGAGAAGCTTATTTGCATTTGTCGGTCCCATGATGTGGGCTTGGTTTTTCGCTGACTTGGGATGGAGAGCAATCGCAACTAACTACGGTCGAATTATCCCCACCATTTTCGCTCTAGCTCAAATTCGTCTCACCCGTGAGGAATGTTGGGAAATGGCATAAATTTGGTAGTTGGTAGTTGGTAATTGGGAATAGTTAGGAGTTAGGAGTTGGGAGTTACGAATTGTAGATTCTTTTTACCTATTACCCATTACCCAGTTATAAGTACCTAGGCAAAATTAATTGTGCATTTGTCATTGCGAGTGAAACGAAGTGAAACGAAGTAATCACAACACTTTGAGATTACTATGTCCTAACGGACACGCTGCGCTAACGCTATCGCTCGTAATGACACAAATAATTTTGCATACCCACTTACTTAACAACTTATGAAAAGAATATGGTCTTATTTACGACATTCAGACCCTAAATTACGATTTTCTTGGTATTGCTTGCAGCTAGGATTATTTGTATTTCCTTTCTTTCCGGCTTTGGGTGCTATAGGTTTGTTCTTAAGCGGTTTAATTACTCTTGGACAACAATGGAGCAAGATTTCTAAATATCCTTTCTATCAAGGATTTATTTTTTTAAGTATATTTTTGGTAATCACCGTTATTTTTGCTGTGGATAAATTCGCAGCTTTTTTAGGTTTATTTAATTTACTACCTTACTTTGCATTATTTATTGGCTGGAGTCGTTTGATTCAAACTACAGCCCAATTACAAAGAATATCCTGGATTTTAACCATCAATTCCGTACCAGTAGTAATTATCGGTCTGGGAGAATTATTTTTAGGATGGAACACTCCAAAATTATGGAGCAGCATCTTTGGTTGGACGCTCGTAGCTGGAGGAAATCCCCCCAATCGTATGGCTTCTACGTTCAATTACGCCAATATTTTAGCCGGTTATCTAGCAATAGTTTTTGTCTTAAGTTTGGGTTTATGTTTGCAAGAATGGCGAAGATTTAGAGCAAGGAAACAAATTTCTACCCCCTCTCCCCCCTCTCCCCCTTCTTCCCCCTCTCTCCTTCCCTTCCTCACTTTCGCAGTAATTATCAACTTAACAGGTTTAATCCTCACCAACTCTCGCAATGCTTGGGTAATTGCTTTCGTTGCTTGTTTGGCTTATGCTTTTTACCAAGGTTGGCGCTTGATTGTGGCTGTTGTTGTTGGAATTGCAACCAGCGTAGTTTTAGCTGCTTTTGCTCCTTCGTCAATCGCAGAATTATTTCGTAAAGTTGTTCCGGCTTTTTTCTGGGCACGCTTCAACGACCAGTTATATCCGGATAGACCAGTTGCTTTAATGCGTACAACTCAATGGAATTTTGCCTGGGATTTAACCATACAGCGTCCTTGGACTGGTTGGGGCTTGCGTAATTTCTCTGATATTTATGAGGATAAAATGAACCTCTGGCTAGGTCATCCGCATAATTTATTTTTGATGCTATCTGCTGAAACTGGGCTAATTACAACGCTGTTATTTTTCGGTTTACTCGGTTGGGTATTTATTAAAGGTATAGGATTTTTAGGAACTGTTCCCAAAAAAGACAAATTAATATTTTTCAGTTATTTGCTAGTGTTTGTTGGCTGGATACTTTTCAATACCGTAGACGTAACATTATTTGACTTCCGCTTAAATACCCTTTCCTGGTTAATCTTGAGTGCGATTTGTGGAGTAGAGCGAGCAGTGAACAGTGAACAGTGAACAGTGAACAGTGTTAGCGTAAGCGTGTCCCGGAGGGACATACAGTGAACAGCGAACAGTGAACAGTGTTAGCGTAAGCGTGTCCCGGAGGGACATACAGTAAAAAATTATCAATTATTCCTCCCCCCTCTCCCCCCTCTCCCCCCTCTCCCTCTAAATTTGAATTTTCATCAAAATCATCCGGAAGAAAAAATAGTAAATTTAAAAATTTTTGAAAATAATTCAAAATTAAACTATTAAAAGTTTCTGATTTTTCCAGATTATTTGTGACAGATTCAAAAGAGTCTACCAAGATATTTTTTAAGCTAATTGATGGAAACTATTTTTATATTTATGAGTCATCTAAATATTGGTTTTAAATCAAGAAGTTAATAGGATATTTGCTAAATATTCATATACGGGTATTCCCATAATTTGAGGTAACAAATTAACAACTAAAGCGTTTTTTTTAGGAACCATAATCGCTTCTTTTTCGACAATGAATGTAAAAGCAAACTGCACTATATTTGGTGACAATTATGAAACGCTTTATTAAGTCTTGTCTTACAATTTCAGCAATATCATCTTTAGTAATAGCTCCTGCTATCTTGTCTGCTGGTTCTGCTTCTGCACAGCCTAGAAGAAGTTGCGATTATACCTATGTTGGTGGTGGTCTTGGCGCTCAAGTAACTAACGGCGGACAGAATAATGATGCAGCAAATATCGGTGGTAACATCCAGGGTAGTTTACCTGTCGGTGGTACACCTATCGATGTAAAGACCAAGATTTTATGGAACAACGATGCAACCACTATCAACCCTGAGATTGCAGCGGGTACATGCTTAGGTCGTAATACTAAAGTATACGGCGCTGTTGGTTATTCTTTCGTAGAGCAAGACGGTGAATCTACTCCTCTAGGAAACAAGGATTCTGCCACCGTAAGTGTCGGTGTAGAATCTCAATTTAAGAAAGGAGTTGTTGTTTACAGTAATGCAACCGTAGCGGTTGATGGTTACGAGAATACCAAAGCAATACCTGTTAACGTTGGTGGTGGTGTTGGTTTCAATTGGTAATAGCACCGATAAAAAGGTAGCTGAAATTTTCCCAGCAATCAATGGCTATTGTCATTAATTTAAAATGGCAATCTTGCTAAAAAAAATGTACATGGTTTACGCTTGAGTTATTCTGAATATATTTAGAGAAACTACAGCATTTACATTTACTTAAATTTACCTAATTAGCCTCAAAAACTCGGTTTCTCAGCATATTTGTTGAGAAGCTGGGTTTTTTATTAGGGAGTTAAAAGTTATGAGTTAGGAGTTAAGAGTTAGGAGTTATTAATTCAATTATTAACTGTTCACTATCCACTGTTCACTGTTCACTGTTCCCTGATAACTGTTAAGTCTTGCTTCAATCGGGAATGGGGCTTTGTTGTTGCGTGATAAAATCAGGTTATTCCCTTCAATTCCGACCGGAATAGTGGGAATATACTTAGCCGAAAGGATGCATCTTTATCAGTGAGCAGTAACCAGTGACCAGTAATTAGTAATATCGTTTAATCTCTGTCTTATAAACACCTTCAACATTGGATTTCAACAACGGATGCGTTCATTTTAGATTGTCTTCTTTTCAAACCAGAGGTCAAATCTAAAATCTAAACTCCAAAATTGAAAGATGAAGGTGTTATTTTAGTCGGTGTTATTAAAACGGCAACTGTTAATTGAAGTACTGTAAAAGTCGTGCTTCGGCGATGTAGGTAGTCACCACGAGAACACAATACCACTGTAATGGTTCAGTCTGCTCCTCCCGAAAACACAAACCGTAAATCTTCTAAGCTTGAAGGAATCAAGGAACGCAGTAATTTTTTGCGCGAACCTGTAGCTACCGAGATTCAGCAGGATACTACTCACTTTAGTCAAGAAGCGATACAGATTCTTAAGTTTCACGGTTCTTATCAGCAAGATAATCGCGATAATCGCGCTCCCGGACAAGAAAAAGATTATCAAATGATGCTGCGAACCCGAAATCCAGGGGGTTTTATTCCACCTCAGTTGTATTTAGCTTTAGATAAGCTTTCGGATGATTATGGAAACCATACGATGCGGGTCACTACTCGTCAAGGTTTCCAGCTACACGGAATTCTCAAGAAAAATCTCAAAGCAACTATTGCTGCAATTGTCAATAACATGGGTTCCACTTTAGGTGCTTGTGGAGATTTGAATCGCAATGTAATGGCTCCTGCTGCTCCTTTTAAAAATAAACCTGAATATCAATACGCTATTGAGTACGCTGATAAGATAGCCGATTTACTCACACCACAAACTGGTGCTTATTATGAAATTTGGCTCGATGGTGAAAAAGCTATCAGCGCTGAGGAAAGTCCGGAGGTAAAAGCTGCTCGTCAGCGTAACGGTACGGGAACGATTTTTCACGATTCCCCCGAACCAATTTACGGTACCCATTACATGCCGCGCAAGTTTAAAATTAGCGTTACGGTACCCGGTGATAACAGTATTGACCTATATACTCAAGATTTATCTTTGGTGGTCATTACCGATGATAATTCGGAGTTGTTAGGATTCAATGTCTTTTGTGGTGGTGGTTTGGGAAGAACTCATAACAAAGAAGAAACTTTTGCTAGAAAGGCTGATGAGATTTGTTATGTCTCTAAAGCAGATGTTTACGATTTAGTTAAAGCAATCGTTGCGACTCAAAGAGATTATGGTGACAGAGTTCAAAGAAGACATGCTCGGTTGAAATATTTAATCAACGATTGGGGTGTCGATAAATTTCGTTCCAAGGTTGAGGAATATTTTGGTAAGTCTGTTGAACCTTTTAGACAATTACCTGATTTTAAATACTACGACTATCTAGGTTGGAACTCTCAAGGGGATGGAAAGCTGTTTCTAGGGATTTCCATCGAAAACGGTCGAGTTAAGGATGAAGGTTCTTTTCAACTCAAAACTGCACTGCGAAAAATAGTTGAGCAATTCAATTTAGATATTCGATTGACAGCAAATCATAATCTGATATTTCTCGATATCGAACCAGATAAAAAGCAAGCTATTGAAGAAATACTGCAAAACCATGGTATTAATAGCGACCCAGAAAAAATAGAACCACTGGTACGTTATTCAATGGCTTGTCCAGCACTTCCCACCTGTGGATTGGCGATCGCCGAATCTGAGCGAGCAATTCCAGGAATTTTGGATAGAATTCGTAAACTTTTGAATCAATTAGGTTTACAAAAAGAGCATTTTGTGGTCAGAATGACCGGCTGTCCCAACGGTTGCGCTCGTCCGTACATGGCAGAATTAGGATTTGTCGGAAGCGGTCCAGATACATATCAGTTGTGGTTGGGAGGTTGTCCAAATCAAACCCGATTAGCACAACCATACATGCAGAAACTGAAAGCAGAAGAATTGGAAAAGCAGCTAGAGCCAATGTTTGTTTACTTCAAAGAAAGCAAGGAGACAGAAGAGAGCTTTGGAGACTTTTGTAATCGAGTTGGATTTGATGCGATTCGGGGATATGTAGAGAACTACAAACCGAAAAGTACTACTATTGCCAAGAAATTGAGACATCGAGTCACCGTGAGAGATGACGTTTACGACAAACTCAAACAAGCATCTGAGAGTCAGGGGAAGCCGATGACTGAGATGGTGAATGAAGCGATAAAGGCTTATTTAGAAGCAGAGTAAACCTCACCCCCAGCCCCTCTCCTTGTTAAGGAGAGGGGAGTAATTGTAGGGGAGGCAAAATGCGGTGTAGATTTTCTTCCCGCATTATTGCCGTTGCTGTGACGGTTACGATAATTTATCATCCGTAAGGTTTAGGATTTGAAATTACCGTCACGCATCATATACTTTATTAATTTTAACTATATTGGTTGGGATGACCTAAATTTTGGAGACGTAGCACTGCTACGTCTCTACATTCGTTATCTGTTAAGAATTAATATCAAGCCAGGTGGTTAAACCATTTGGACTGGAAAAATCTAACAAAGCTTCTCCTAAGTCTTCTAATTGATTTGTAGATAAAGCATCAATTCGTTGTTGCATTTGTGAATTAATACTACCAATGCGACGGTTGAGTAAACGCATAGTGTATTGTAACGCTTCTTGTTTCTTTCCCCGTTGTTCTCCTATTTGCTCTCCTCGTTGGATAATATCCTGGTAAATCACAGATTCTTGCATAATTTCCTCTCGAAATAGTTGATTGATTAAATTTCGGTCAAATCGTAATCCGGCTAAGATTTTTTCAGTGAACAGTTAACAGTTAACAGTTATCAGTGGTTGATGAGAGTATGGATATCAATTGAATCAACCATTGCGACCATAGAATTATTGCGCGGTGAAATTATATCTGGTGAAGAAAGCAAGCGCAAACAAGCAGAGGAATGGAATAAACTTTATCGCAGAATGATAGAAGTTTGCTTAAAATTGGGAGAAAAAACTATAGCGCTAGAGTATATCGAACGCAGCAAAACCCGTAACTTAGTAGAACTCATCCTCAATCGCGATTCTAAAACTATCTTCCCCCCAAACGTAGTTACTCAACTAGAACAACTCCGAGACGAAATAGCTACGGGACAATATCACATCCAAAATAGTTAAAATTAATAAAGTATATGATGCGTGACGGTAATTTCAAATCCTAACCCTTACGGATGATAAATTATCG
>JBCBHT010000053.1:0-31365 GCA_038525335.1 Cyanobacteria bacterium J06621_15
CAAATTTATCAGCATAAAATAGCCGCGATAAAACCTTTTCCTTACTACCATCTTCTCGTTTAACTCTTTTAAATTCAGGATAAATTAAATTTTCTCTTTTAAAAGCAGGTTGTTCGGTTTTTAAAGCTTTTCTCATAGTTTGAGTCGCTTCATACTTCGCTCTTGGTGCTATTTGTTCGTTAAACAAAAAAGTTAATCCAGTAACCAAGAAACTTAAACATATCGCTGTAGCCACCATCCGACGAACGCTAACACCACAGCTACGCAAAGCAGTCAATTCACTTTGGCTAGAAAGACGACTGTAAGTCATCAAAGTAGCCAATAAAGTAGACATGGGAAAAGCTAAAACAATAAATTCTGGAAAATTTAGAATAAAAATTCTAGCAGCAATTCCTATCGGTAATCCAGATTCTACAACCCTACGTACCAATTCAAAAACTGCACCAATTGATATTCCCAAAGAAGAAAAAGCAGCAATACCAAACAAAAATGGCGGTACCATTTCCTTGGTAAGATAGCGGTCCATGATTGACATAATTTCAGTTGTTAGTTGTTAGTTGTTAGTTGTTAGTTGTTAGTTGTTAGTGGTTAGTGGTTAGTTGTTAGTTGTTAGTGGTTAGTTGTTAGTGGTTAGTTGTTAGTTGCGAGTAGTAAATTATCAATTACCAATTACCAATTACCAATTACCCATTACCAATTACCCATTCCCAATTTATTAAACTTGAAAATTTTCACCTAAATAATATTGCCTTACAAGAGGATTATCATAAAGTTCGTCGGTGGTACCGGAGGCTAGTATTTGTCCTTCGCGCATGATATAACCACGGTCGGTGATGTCTAGGGTTTCGCGGACGTTATGGTCTGTAATCAAGATTCCCATGTTGCGATCGCGAAGTCCGGCTACGATTTGTTGAATTTCGGCAACTGCTATGGGGTCAACTCCAGCAAAGGGTTCGTCTAAAAATAAAAATGAGGGACCGTTTTTTCCAGATGCTAAAGCTCTTGCTAATTCGGTTCTGCGTCTTTCTCCTCCGGAAAGTTGAACTCCTTTACTATTAGCAACTTTTTCTAAGCTGAATTCTCGTAATAGTCTATCAACCCTACTACCCCATTCGGGACGAGGTACGTTGGTTTGTTCCAATACCAATAAAATATTTTCCCGAACGGTTAATTGACGAAAAACGCTTGCTTCCTGGGCTAAATAACCAATACCAAGACGCGCTCTACCATGCATGGGAATACTAGTAACATCGCGGTTATCAAGCCAAACCGTTCCTCTATCGGGTCTTTCTAAACCAGTAGCGATATAAAAAGTCGTCGTTTTACCAGCACCATTTGGTCCTAATAAACCGACGATTTCACCTTGAGCAACGGAAAGATTAACACGATTAACGATAGTCCGCTTACCGTAGGATTTATGAATGTTCTCTAAAACAATTTTCACGATTTGCTTGGTTTAGTTTTTCTTCAGTTAGAACGTCTTAATCTTGGTGTTGAAGGCGCTGGTTGTGGATTATTAATATTTGCATCATCTAAAATATATATAGATTCTACCTGACGACCGCTTTTAGGTGTAGCAACAAATCGTCCTTCATTAATTAAATAGGTAACAGTCTCTCCGCGAATGCTGTTTTTACCTTCTTGTAAAATATATACACCACCGCTAAGGATAATTCGTCCTTCCCGATTAAAAAATTGTGCTTGAGCTGCTGTTGCTTGAATCTGACGACCGGGATATGAAAGCTGTACGTTACCGCGTCCGGTAGCTATTTCAGTATTAGAATTATATTCCTGTAAATCCGCACGAATAGTAAGAGGTCGATTATTTGCGGCTTGGTTCCGAGCATTTGTACCACTATTATCTACAACATATGTGGAAACTACTTGACTTCCTCTTCTGGGTGTAGCGATAAATCGTCCTTCATTGATTAAATAGCTAGCTTTATCTCCACGAATGCTATTTTTACCATCCTGCACAATATGCACCCCACCACTCAAGTCAATTTGATTCTGCTGAAAAAAATATTGTCCTTGAGCTGCTGTTGCTTTCAGTTGACGAGCGGGATATGAAATTTGTACATTACCACGAATGGTAACAATTTCATTTTTAGCATTATATTCTTGTCTATCCGCACTAATTCTGAGAGCGCGACTATCTCTTTGTTGAGCAGTAGCAGTTTGCAGCTGAGTAGGGAAAACTACCGAACCACAAAGTACAACGGGCAACATTAAAGTAAAACCGAGACGACGCAGTTGAAGTTTAGGCAATCGGTAGTTAGATATCATAGCAGTGTAGGAGTGATAATTGTGGCTTGTACTTTAATTATCTCAAGTACTATATCAAAACGTTATATATAGCTCGAAAGACCATTTGACTACAAATAATCTCCACAATACCTGACGATTCTACAACTACCAATGTTTCAGTTATCAGTTATCAGTTATCAGTTATCAGTTATCAGTGAATAGTTAGGAATTAGGAATTATTAATTTCTCTACCCCCTCTTCCCCCTCTATATCCGATTACTCATTACTCATTCTTCAACTATCACAATCCTAGGAAGCGGTAAGGTATCTGCTTCTAAGGAAGATGGGTCGATTTGTTCTTGCTGTTTCTGCTGTAATGCTTTTAATAAAGCTATGCTTTGTTCTAATAATTCGTCTACGTCAACTTGACTATATACAGATGGATAACGAGCGAGACGGTTGCTACCTTCACCGAGTAAAATTATCGCTCCTTTTAAGTTACCGTTACCTAAGTGATATAGCGCTACTGAAATTTGTAAAATTCCTTGATAAAAACTTTTATCTGGCTCCGTGGATTCCATCCACAAAGCCTCTAATGTATCGTGACAAGCATAGAACTTTCCTGTATTAAACAGTTCTATGCCTTGCCAAAATTCTTGGGGAATTGTTTCACTCATAAAAGATGCATTAGCCCATGCTATCTCTTACTTCTTTAATCGTTTCTAAAGAAATTTCTTGACTTTCTCCAGCAAATTCGTTATCAGGGGTTAAAAATAACATGCAGTGACACTCTTTACGCTCGCGCATCGGTACGCAGGGACAATTCCAAAAGGTAGCGCTGACTTCTGCTTCTTTATCTTCGTAGTGACGACAAGGACATAATGGGGCACCTAAATCATCTTTATGCTTGGCTAATCCTTCGATAACTACCGCTGTAACGGAAGGTTCGGAGCAAAAGTAAGTTCCGGTACGCTGTGCGTATTGCTCCGAAAAACGCCGCATTGCTTCTAAATTTTTATCGGTGGATGTAGTACTTTCTTCTGAAGGTGATTTAGTATTTGCTTCTGATGAAATCATAAGGAACGGGCTTGTTTAATTTAATATGTATGCATTGTACCTCACCATCTGTAAGCTATAGCTAGGGGAATTCACCCTTTCTTTAGGTTTCGCAAGCTTTACAAATATTTATACGAGTTTTTAGTTCTCCAAAAAATTGATTGATACAAACTCCTAGATGTCTGATTTCAACAGCATTTGGGTCTAGGTGCCATCCAAATAATTCTTTGTGGAGTGGTGGATAAATAGGTTTTAGAGATAATTGTTTGCATAAAAAATTAATATCATCTCTAGCAATAAAATCTTGAGAAAAGGAAATGATGGCTGTTAAGTTGAATAAGTTTTTACTTTCAGCAATCATTAATTTGGTTTCTCTGGCATTAGGTGATATGAGTAGCTCTAATTTTGATAGAAGTTTAGTTTTCGGAATATTAGTTTTATTAATTGAAACTGTATTACTAATTTCTGGTGCTAAAAATATTGAAGGTTGGTTTTGAATAAAATATTTGCTCAGTTCAATGCTTTTATTCAGTAATTTGCTAATTTTTTGTTCTGCTTTTTCTCTTGCAATGTCAACACTATTTATCAAAGATATCAGTTTATCATCATATCTAACACCTAGGGATGTATGTAGAATAAAATCGCGTTGAGCAGAATAATTACTTAAAATTTCTAACAAAGCAATATATTTACATCCTAAGCTATGACCTAGCCAATAATAATTTGTATCTTTAAGATATATTTCTAAATTCTGATGGGATATTTTTCTGTTTTCTATAAGAAATTTTATAATTTCTACTCTCAAAGCATATTCTTCTTTGAGTAATTCGGTTGCAACTTGCCAATGGTCAAATTTCAAGGGAGTAAAAGGGAATCTAAATACAAAAATAGTATATCCTTGTTCAAATAGATTTTGGAACAGATGTTTATAAGAATTGATAGGAAAAGAGCCAAATACAAAGCTACCGATAAATTGAATAATTCCTTTTGGATTAGGATTAATTGCAACCCAGCTATGAGAAAATTTTCTAAAACAAAAGCTTTTTTCGCTATCTGTAAATTGATTTAGCTGAGAATTATTTGATTTGACAATAATCATATTTTTATCTTCTTGTTAAAACTAATTAAATCCATTTTTGGCGTTGCTGTTAGCGTAGCGTGGCGTTAGCCATATTGAGGTATGAATTTGTTTTTATCAAATTTACTAGCCCCCTAAATCCCCTGCCCCCGTGACCCCCAAGCTTGGGGGTATGGGGGACTTTAAATTATTTTTCTCCCCCAAAATTGGGGGCTGGGGGGCAAATCATACTTTTATTCAGCAACCCCCTATTTTTAGTTGAGGTGTTAGTTTTCTGTGTAACGTTGGGAGAGGTAGCACTGCTGGATTTCTACATTAGTTGGGAGACGTAGCAGTGCTACGTCTCTACATTAGTTCTAATAAATTTATGAATTTAAAGGGTTAGCCTCAATGATTTCAGACACATCATCGGCTAAATTTCCATTTGCTTGTATCTCGTCGATTTGATTATCTGAAAGAGCAACTTCGGGATTCTCTACAAAGCGCTCTAGTAGGACGTATAGCATACGCTGTTGTTCTTCAACGCTAAGCTCAGCGACTCTTTGAACCAAGGGTTCGTTAGAGATATCGCGAAGGAAACTGGGGTTTGCTTCGATAGTTTTGAGGATACGCTCGCGATTAGGCAGGGAAAGGTTAGTGGTGCGTGAAATAACGTTGGTTTCTAAGGTCACTTCAGAACCTCCTGTAGCCAAAGGTAAATCATAGGCTAGCTGGTCAAAATCACCAACTTTCGGTGGGTTTATACTACCTTGGGGAAGAAAACTACCTCGCTGTTGAGCAGATAGTAATAAAGTTCTCTGATTGTTTGTACCACCGGAAGCCGAATCAATACTCAGTCTGACATATCCTCTAATTTCAGTATCTCGACTTTCGATTAATTCCTTCTCTCTTACGTCTGGTAGGAGTAAAAACAGTCCTGTATCTAGCGCTGGAAGGTCAAAAGTGTAAGTCCGTACACAAGGTAAGCTAAATGTTGGATTTAGTTCGTCATTCATACCATCGACATCCCAAAATGCAACTATCGAACTGGAATTAAAATCAGGGGTACGAGCTTTAAATGTCAGTCTAATTTTTAAATTACTAAATCCGGGGTTGGAGATTGTTAAAAAATAGCCTTGAATAACAGTCCGATTTGGAGATTCAGGTCTATCAATTATGGGTTTAACGAGCAATTCGTATGTCGAAACATTAGTAGTAGAAACCATTTTGAACCTTATTAATAAACAACAGTAAAATTAGTTAGCAGAACAACTAAATTTTGCCGATTTTGAAGCAAAATGAAGCAAAATATTTAATTTATTCTGTTATGATTCGCCACCTTTAATTATTCGGTAGCTACGATTTTTATTTAGTTAGAGGATGTTTAAAAAGTATTATGTTTAACATAAAATATAAAGTTATGATTTTCTCTTCCCTAGATAAAAAGCCGGTGAAAGTTTGTATATCTGGTTAATAGAGAAGTTGTTAAGAACTCTGTCTCTTTAAACTTCCTCTTATTCATAGTGTGAAATATAACTTTGGGATTTGGCATTACCCGCTAGGGTAATTTCTTTAGTTAAAAAGTGGGATTAAAAATCATAATTAAGATTAGGGAGTTGAATATAATAGACCCCTTTCTTTATTAAAGAGAGGGGCTGGGGTGAGGTTTATGTGAGATTATTGTACTCAAATTAAAATCGCTATATTAGGAACATTGCGAATTGCGTTACCCTGACGGGTCGTGCCGCGCTGTTGCTTGCGTCGCTTGAAAAGCGATACACGAAGTGACTCGTTAGAGTAATTGCGAATTGTACTGACTTTCCCATAATTCTTTCAATTCAAAGTTTTTTGCAGTTGGATTTGTAAAGATTGTTCGGAATCAACAATAATTCCTGGAGCATCTCTATTAATTACAAATTGCTGTTGAGATGATAATGATAAATTATCCTGCCACAACATCCAACGACTGCTATAGGGAAGCGAAGCAAAAGTAGCAGGATTTTGAGTTAACCAAATTAAAGGTTTATCGGTAGGTTGGGGTTTAATTACTTCATCTTGAGGTTGAATTGCTGCTAAGGCTTCAAGTACATCTCTTCTTCTATTAATTAATCCTGTAGCAGCCGTCCATAACCGTACCTGCATTTGCTGTTGGAGCGCGTAAAAATACATCGAAGCTGCGGTAATTACTGCCTGCTCAAAGTTATTTTCTTCCCATTCACCGTTATCTAAAGCAATAATAATTTCCTGTCCGCTGGTCAACATTTCCAATTCCCGTACTCGTAAATCTCCATAACGAGCGCTACTCCGCCAATGAATTAATCGCAAAGGGTCACCCATACGGTAGGGACGCAGGGAGCGGGTCAGCCCTTCTGTGGCTGTTTGTAAAGGATTACCCCGTGGTTGTCCCTTGCTGCTATCTTCTTTACCCATGTCATCTACTAAAGGACAAGATTGTAACGGTAATACTTTGGGGTAAACAATTGCCATTGCAGCTAACTCTCGTTGACGACGACTCCAAAATAGTCCTAGAGGTGCTGCGGTAGCTAATTCTACATTCTGCCAGCGATAAATACCCCGACGTTCGGTAGGCTGATAATATACCCAATTATAAGTATTTTTTGGCGAGATAATTTCAATAGGATGCAAGCGGGGTTTATCTAAAACAAAAGGTAATTTATCCTCTATTTGTAATAAAGAAACCGGTTTTTTAGTTTGATTAAAAATTTCTAATTCAACGGTTAAATCATCACCAGCGGTAACTGGTTGAATAGTCTTGCGTTTAATTTCCAAACCAGTGAGAGATTTCGGGGGTAAAACAGCAGCATAACCGAGCAAAGCAAAACTAAGACCGCTGATAACGTACAACCAGCCAGCCATAGTATTCATAGCTGCTCCAAAAAAGCATATTGAAATCCCTGCTAGAACTAAACCAGCATATGCAGGGGATGAAAAACGAGATTCCAACCAATAACCGATGTTACGAACCATATTGATGAAATAAGTTTAAAAAGGTAACACGGTTTTAACATTATTTTTTGATGAATGGCGAATTGAAATAATAGCTAAGAAGATAAAAGTAATTACAATTGGGTAAAAATAAAATTAGTCATATCAGTGATTAAAAATAAAACAAGAAACTATGATTGTAGCTTTTCAGTATCTATTCGTTTGTTTTATTGGATTATATTAAAGCTATAAATCTTAAACAATAAAGAATAAATTACGATGAAACGTAAAAACACATATTTACTTTCCAGTGCGATTGTAAGTACTATTTTTGTATGTGGTATTACTTCTATTAGTAAGGCACAAGGAACACTAGAAAATGTAGGTATTATATTTCGGAACGGAAAAAGTTTAAACAGTCAAATTGTTAATGTCATCAAATATGTCGGAACTTGCCCAGGTATGAATAAGGATAGTATTAGTGGTGTGTTTAGGCATAAAGAACTATCAAGCGCAAAAGATAGAAGAGTAAGAATTACCAACGATACGCTAGAAGATGTTTCAGTAAATGTTCCGTATACCGACCGCAAATACAGAAAAAATAATCGCTCTGAAAAAATACGTTTTGATTTCGGTAATAATCATAGAGGAAGCAAATTTGTAATTAAACCCGGTCAAAATAAACTTTCTTATACAATTTACGAAGGTAAATTCGGTAGAGATAATATGCAGGTTATCAGAAAAGGAAGTTTTTCAATTAACGTTGAAGAAAATGTAATTAAATCTCAACGCGATATTGAATGGAAAAATGAACCTGAATTGGTTTGTATAGATAAAAATGGCAGCACTCAAATAGCAGGAAAAACTTTGGATAAATGTAAAAAGTTGGGAATTAGAAAGGTTGGAAACTGTGCTGGAAGAACTGTCTACGATGATTTAGTAATTGTTTGGACTAAACCACGCTATTACAAAAAGTAGGTTAATATCCCCTCTCTTGGCTAAAGCGAGGGGTATCCGGAATATTATTTCAGTAAAAAGACTGATGAACAAATAGCTATTGTATGACAAATTATTTTTATATCTTCTTGAAAATAAAAATCTATAAAGTCTATGAAAATATAAAAAAATATATGAGTATTTATTTCTTTATTTATAATCAATTAATTAGATAAAGCTGTTGGATAGCATAATTTGAATAAAAACGCATACCTTAATAGCTTTGTATAGCAAATAAACCAATTATGAAATTACAGTGAATTGTAAATACATAACTATTTATATCAGCTTAATTGATTTAGATTAGTCATTAAGTGTTCCATGAAAATAACGCAGTAATAGCTCACAAATAACTATGGAATTATTAGATTTTTGGGATTCGTTTTGGCTGTTACTATTTTGTGCAATTATTGGAATAGTATCATCGCTTTCATTATTTATAGCAGCACAGCTAATAAACCAAGTATTGTCACTCACAACTGATGATTAATTTCCATTCCTAACCATTGATACCAATCATTTAATCCTTCTCCGGTAAGTGCGGAAACTTGAAAAATAATCATGTTAGGATTTACATCTCGTGCATATTCTACACATTTTGCAACATCAAACTGCACGTAAGGTAATAAATCTATTTTAGTAATTACCATTACGTCGCTAGCGCGAAAAATATGGGGATATTTGATTGGTTTATCCTCCCCTTCCGTAATAGAAAGAATCGCAACTTTTGCTTTTTCTCCTAAATCAAATAAAGCTGGACAAACTAAGTTTCCCACATTTTCAATCATTACTATCGAATCAAGACTGGGGTTAAGCTGCTGTAATCCTTTTTCTACCATCAATGCATCAAGATGACAGCCAGTTCCAGTATTTATTTGCACAACTTTACACCCAGTTGATTTTATTTTTTCAGCATCATTGATTGTTTCTTGGTCTCCTTCAATTACGCTAATAGTTATTTTATTTTTTAAATCGTTAATAGTACGAGTTAATAAAGTTGTTTTTCCCGAACCGGGGGAACTCATTAAATTTAAAGCAAGAATATTTCGACCTCTAAACCAGCCGCGATTCTGGGCTGCTATCAAATCATTTTTAGCTAAAATATTTTGTTCTAAAGAGATTGTTGTATTGTGTATTTTGGCATGAATTGACGCATTGTTAATCTTGTCATGACTGTGAGCATGATTAATTACCGTGCCATCGGATAAAGTATGAGTATGATGGTGAATATTATCATCATGAACTACCGGAACAACTTCACCCGTTTGAGGATGAATAATTTTTGCATCGTCGTCAGAACAACCGCAGGTTACACACATAATTCTTCCACTTCTATTTCTTTAATTTTCAATTCTTCTCCAGCAATCAAATTTAGTCGATTGCTACCACAATTACATTTTCCAACAGGTTTTTCTAAAACAATTTCCGAACCACATTCACAACAAATAGCTAAACCAGGAATTTCGATAATTTCTAAATTTGCTGTTTCTAAAACAGTTCCTTGAGAACAAATATCAAAACAAAACCGTACCGCATCTGGCATAATTGCTGATAGCTTACCGATTTCTAATAAAACTCGCTGAACTTTTTTTCCTTCAGCATATTCTTTAACAATTGAAACTATATTTTGAGTAATTCCAAGTTCGTGCATTTTCAGTGAACAGTTAACAGTGAACAGTGAACAGTTATCAGTTATCAGTGTTAGCGTAGCGTGTCCCCGGAGGGACATACAGGGAACAGCTATTAGTTAGATTAAGGGTAATTATTAACTCCTAACTCTTAACTCCTAACTCCTAACTATTTTCAACATATTCTCGGTAATTGTTCCCCGACTAACATATCAATAATTCTTTCTGCTCCGAAGCTGGTTTTTAAAGATACTATTCCTGGGGATGAATCAGTTACTTCTCCGATAATTGCAGCGTTGTTTCCTGCTGGATGAGATTTCATTACTGATAAAACTTTGTCAGCGTTTTCTTTTGCTACAGCTATTACTAATTTACCTTCGTTTGCTAGATAAAAAGGTTCTAATCCTAATATTTCACAAACACCTTTGACTTCCTCACAAATGGGAATTGATTCTTCTTGAAGACGAATTCCGACATTGGAAGTTAAAGCGAATTCGTTTAAAACTGTTGCTAAACCACCTCTAGTTGCATCTCTCATTGAATGAATTTCGGGACAAATATCGAGTATTTTTGCTACTAAGTCATTTAATGGCTGACAATCGCTTTTAATATCGGATTCTAACGCTAATTCCCCGCGAGCAATTAAAATTGCTGTACCGTGATTTCCTATTTCACCATTAATAATTATCCTATCTCCCGGTTTTAAGTTGCTAGCAGAAATACAAATATGAGGACGAATCACACCAATTCCGGTTGTATTAATAAACAGTTTATCTACTGCACCACGTTGAACAACTTTTGTATCTCCAGTGACAATTTGGACGTTAGCTTTTTTTGCTGCAATTTGCATGCTTTGAGCAACTTTTCGCAATGTTTCTACAGATAAACCTTCTTCTAAAATTACGCTACATGTTAAATATAAAGGTTTTGCACCACCGACGGCTAAATCATTGACGGTTCCGTTAATAGCCAATTCACCAATGTTGCTACCGGGAAAAAATAAAGGGTCTACAACATAAGAATCTGTTGTAAAAGCTAATTTATCTCCAAGTTTTATTAAGTGAGATAAATCGAATTTGGCTTGGTCTTCTAATTGTGATATTTGATTATGAGAATTATCTGAATTTGTAAAAGTAGAAATAAAAATATCATTGATTAAATCGCGCATGGCTTTTCCACCACTACCATGAGCGAGGGTGACATGAGTATCTATTATTTTTGATTTTTTTAAACGGTTTTTTTTCAGGTTTTTGAAAAATTTATTTTTTGACGAGGTTAGCATTTTTTATGTTTTTGTTTGATAATTTAGAAATATTTGTTGTATGAAGTTATCGATATTATTTTTAACGTAGGGAGACGTAGCACTGCTACGTCTCTACATTAGTCATCGGTTATTTGTTAAATTCCTTTTTCTTTGTGTCTTCCTTTGTGTTTATCGGAATGTAGTGTACCTCCGACTGACCAATTATCTCGTTCAAATTCATCGATATGAATTGTTACCCATTCTGGTTTTGTTCCCATTGTAGAAACCATCGCATCGGTAATTGCTTTCGCTAATTCTCTTTTCTTTTCGATGGAATGTCCTTTAGCAATTTGAATAGTAATGAATGGCATAATTCGATTTTGTATTTTGGATTATTTATAGTTAATTATTAACTTGATAACTGTTCACTGTATGTCCCTCCGGGACACGCTTACGCTAACACTGATAACTGATAACTGTTTACTGTATTTATAATAAGCAGCACAAGCTCCTTCAGAGGAAACCATGCAGGAACCGATTGGTTTTTCTGGAGTACAAGCTGTTCCGAATACTTTGCATTCCCAAGGTTTTAAAACTCCTTTGAGAATTTCTCCACACTGACAAGCTTTGTGGTCTGGTATTTTTAAATTAGGGATAGTAAATTTTTCTTCAGCGTCGAATTTTGCGTATTCTGAACTAATTTTTAAACCGGAGTATGGTATTTCATCTAAACCTCTCCAAGCAAATGTTTTTCGTACTTGAAATACTTGATTAATTGCTGCTATTGCTTGTTGATTTCCGTTTTCTTCAACTAAGCGACTATATTGGTTTTCTACTTCGCAACGATTTTCTACAAGCTGCCATAATAGCATCCAAATTGATTGTAAAATATCTAAAGGTTCAAACCCGGAAATAACAATTGGTTTTTGATATTCTTGAGCAATAAACTCGTAAGGATTTATTCCAATTACCATACTTACATGACCGGGACCGATAAAACCATCTAACTGTAAGTCGGGATTATCTAATAATGCTTTGAGTGCAGGAATCACTAAGACGTGATTGCAAAACATACTAAAATTATTTATGTTTTCTGCTGCTGCTTGTAGGATTGTAAAAGCTGTACTCGGTGCAGTAGTTTCAAAACCAATAGCAAAGAATACTACTTCTTTTTCAGGGTTATTTTTAGCAATTTGTAAACAATCCAATGGTGAATAAACCATACGAATATCAGCACCATTAGCTCTTGCTTGTAGCAAGCTGATTTTTGAACCCGGTACCCGCATTGTGTCACCAAATGTTGTTAGAATGACGTTTGGATTTTGAGCGATAGAAATAGCATCATCTATTCTACCTTTTGGCATCACACATACAGGACAACCAGGACCGTGAATTAATTCGACTGAAGCTGGAAGAAGTTCTTCTATTCCGTATTTAAAGATAGAATGCGTATGTCCCCCACAAACCTCCATGATTTTTACCGGTTTTTTTAATAAATTTCCTAGCTTTTTAATTTGCCATTCTAGAGCTTCTGCTTTATAAATATCTCGGAATTCATCGACGTATTTCATTTAAAAGGTCATTGGTAATTGGTAATTGGTAATTGGTAATTGATAATTGCAATATGGGGGAAGATAGAAATATTAAACATTAATTTTTAACTGATAACTCATAACTCATAACTCCTAACTTTTCTTAGTAATCAACCATTAATTCAGCCATTTCTTGGAGTAGCTCTAATGTTTCTTTTGCTTCTTTTTCGTTAATTCGATTCATAGCAAAACCGACATGAACTAATACCCAATCTCCAATACATGATTCTGGTGAATGCTGTTGGTCTACGATACAAGCGATATTTACTTGACGTTTAACTCCGCTGACATCAACTGTTGCTAGTTTGTTGGTTATGTCGGTTATTTCTACTATTTGACCGGGTATTCCTAGACACATTTTTAATTAATAATTGATAATCAGGAATTGGGCATGGGATAATTACAGGTAGCGAGTTGTGATTTGGGAGCTAAAAGTTAATAATTATTTCCCTCACTCTCTCACTCCCTCACTCCCTGTCTGTTCTAAATATCTTGCTGCTGCTATTACAGCTTGTCCGAGGGATAATCCACCGTCGTTACAGGGAACTAAGCTATGGGTGATTACTTTAATTCCTGAAATTTGTAAACGGTTGATTACTTGTTCTAGGAGGATACGATTTTGAAATACTCCTCCGGTGAGAGCCACTTGATTGAATGAGTGTTGTTGACGGAGAATATTTACTGTCTCGACAATTGCGATCGCAAATCCGAGGTGAAATTTTTCAGCGATGATTTTTGGGGATGTTTTCTGCTGTAGGTCGTCAAGTAGTGCTTTCCACATAGGTTGTGGGTCTATATAATAAATGCTATCTAAAAAGTTAATGTTAAAAGGATAAGTTAGCGTTTCTTTACGTTGATTTAATTGATTTGAGTTTATTAATGCTTCCATTTCAATAGCTGCTTGACCTTCGTAGCTACATTCTTCTCGGCAAATTCCGATAGCTGCTGCTACTGCATCAAATAATCTCCCTGTGGATGAAGATAGTGGTGTGTTTACAGATTTTTCGATTAATTCATTCAGAAGTTCAAGTGGTTTTTGTCTTAAGTATTTTACTATTTCTAAATTTTGATAGTTATCTTGAATTTCCGACCAGGTAAATGCTGATATTAATTGGGCATAAGTATTTCGCCAGGGTTGACAATTTGCTTGTTTTCCACCAATTAAATGAACGGGTTTTATTGTAGCTATTTTAGTAAAATTACGATAATCAGCTAATAAAAATTCCCCTCCCCAAAGAGTATTCTCTTCACCCAATCCTAAACCGTCTAATGCAATACCTAAAATTGATTCTGTATTTATTGGTAATTTATTTTCAGCCATACAAGCTGCAATATGAGCATGATGATGCTGTATTTTATGAATTTCGATTTTATTTACAGATGCTAAGTTTTTACCAAATTTAGTTGATAAATATTCTGGATGTTTATCTACAGATACAGCTCCTGGCTGATGTTCAAATAAATTTAAATATAAATTGAGTGTATCCTGATAGCTTTTAAATACCGAAGCTGTTTCTAAATCTCCTAAATGCTGCGATAAAATTGCTCTTCCGTCTCGCAATAAACAAAAAGTATTTTTTAATTCACTACCCATTGCTAAAATTTGCGGAATATTTTCAAAACCTGATGGTAAATTTATTGGTGCTGGACTGTATCCCCTTGCTCTACGAACTATTTGTAATTTACCTTCTATTGCTCTTACCACCGAATCATCAACTCGGTTAACAATGTCTCTATTATGAAATAGAAAATAATCAGCTATTTTACTTAACTTTTCTCTTGCTTCCTGATTATCAATACATTGTGGTTCATCAGAAAAATTTCCACTCGTTAATACAATCGGACGATTCATTCTCCTCATAATTAGATGATGCAAAGGAGTATAAGGTAATATGAACCCCAAAGTGTTTTGACCAGGTGCTATTGAAGGGGAGAGAGGGGGAACAAGTTGAGAATTGATTAAAACAATTGGTGCTACCGTGCTTTGAAGTAATTCTATTTCCTTTGGTGTTGGGTTACAGTATTTCTGGATAACCTCTATATCTCTAGCCATTAAAGCAAAAGGTTTATGAAAACGCTGTTTACGCTGTCTAAGCTTTTCTACTGCTGTGTGATCTGTAGCGTCACAAGCAAGATGGAACCCTCCTAAACCTTTAATAGCAACAATTTCACCTTTCTGTAACAAAGTACAAACAGCATCAACATCATCCAACATCGAGAACATCGAAGCTGTAACGGGTTTTCCATCAGCACGTTCTAACCATGCTTGAGGACCACAAGTATAGCAAGCTACTGGTTGTGCGTGAAAGCGACGGTTTTCTATGTCTGCGTATTCACTACTGCATTCCGGACACATTGTAAAAGCTTTCATGCTCGTATTGTGACGGTCGTAAGGAATGCTGTTAATAATACTAAGTCTTGGTCCGCAATGAGTACAGTTTGTAAAAGGGTAGCGATAATAGCGACTTAAAGGATTAAAAATTTCTTGTTTACAATCTTCACAAGTTGCAGCATCGGGGACAATCTGTGTTTTTATTTCGGTATTAATACTATCAGAAATTGTAAAATCATTAGATTCATTAAATTCAAAATTATGTTGATAAACAATTCTTTTTAACTGATTGATATTTGCTAACTTCGGGGATTCTAACTGTATTCTGTGAACAAATTTTTCTATAGATTCTTGACTTCCCGCAACTCTAATTAATACACCCTCACCATCATTACAAATATCACCTTTTAATTTTAAATCCTTCGCAATACGATAAACCGTAGGACGAAAACCGACTCCTTGAACCGTACCATTAATTCTAATTTCTTCAGTATACATATATCATTTTGTTTGTAGTAAGCGTTTTAACGCTCTTAATATCAAGACTAAAGTCTTTACTACTAACGTGGTATTTATGATTAATAATTAATTTTCCACAACAATATTCTATTATTTCCAGAATCAGCGAGAACCGCTGTATTTTTATATATACTAATTCCATAAGACCAATTTAAACTATCACGACTTGGTAATCCATAATCTCGATTTTCTCCTTTACTATAAAAATTATTTTGTCCGATGACTAAATCAGCATCAGCATCTTGTAAAGATAAAATTGATTGTGGTTTTTTCCATGCTAATAATCGAGAATTAGCTGTATCGGTAACTAATAACCAATCTTGAGTAGCAGCAACACCATAAGGCATACTTAAACTATTAGCTTGAGGAAAATAAACTCCCCGATTCATCTCTACCGAATCAAAACTTTTTTGTCCCAAAACTACCCGACAAGGAGTATTATTTTCTGTGGGTATTCCCGACCAAATCATCACCCGATTATTACCCGCATCAGTAACAACTAAATTATTATTCCAAATAGTAATATCGTGACACCATCTCATACTAAAAGCATTTGCATTACTACCACAATTTTCATCACGAGATATCATATTAGGCTGTCCTAAAACAACATCTGCTGCTTGTCCGTTTTCCTGTGGAAGTTGATTCCAAATTAACAGACGACGATTTCCCGTATCGGCTACAAATAGCTTTCCTTGATAATAGAAAACACCATAACACCAGTTCAAAGTATTTGCAGCAGCATTTGAATTACCCCGATTGGGTTGATTCCCATTAAAATCAATTTGTCCTAATACTAAATCGGCTGGGACATTACTATCTTCAGGTAAATTCTTCCAAATCAAAATTCGGTGATTCCAAGCATCAGCAACAGCTAATCCTTTACCACAGCTACAGATTCCAGTAGGAACATTAAAAGTCTTTTTTTCCGGTTTACCTTTAGCATTTTGTCCTTCAGAATTAAAGTCCGGTTGTCCAATTACCCAATCAGCAGGTTGACTATCTGTAGTTGGTAAATTCTGCCATCCTAGTAGTCTATGATGTCCCGTATCCGACACCCACAAAGGACCCGTTTCTGAAATCAAACAAGCAGCACGAGGTCCAAACATTTCTATATTGCTTGGTGCTAAGGGTATTGTTAATTCTCCTGATTTAAAAATTTTTCCTAAAATAATTTCTGCATTCTCTTGAAAAATTTCTGCCATCAATATTTAATATCTTTGATTCTGATAGGTTTGTAATAAGGACTTTTATTTGACAGCTTTAACGCATTTTATTTCCGGACAATATTCCTTAATTGTAGTTTCAACTAATTGCAATAAAGTCAAAGTCGAAGCAGGACAATTACCGCAAGTTCCAATTAACTTAACTTTTACCGTATCAGATTTTTCAATTCCTACTAATTCCACATCACCGGAATGATTTTGTAAGCTAGGACGAATTGCATCAAGAGCAGTTTCAATCCGTTTCATTAAAGTTGGTATTGGTGGTTTTACTAGTTCATGATATACAAGCAATCCATACACAACCTCATCTTTGACAACATTTTTTAAAGCTGACATCGAATCTTGTTTCAAGCTTCTTATCATTCTAGTCAAAGCTTCTTTATGTAAATCCTCAATTGCTCGCTTTAAACCTTCCGCAACACATCGCTGACTTTCATCCCATTCTAAAATTATTGCTTCAAAATGATTTATTTCTTCTACTAATTCTCGGATTTTTGTCATAGTTTAAAAGTTAGTTGTTAATTAATAATGAATAGTTGAGAATGGATGATTAATAGTTTTTAAAAATATATTTATCATTTTTTATTTATCAAAACTATCTAATTAAAAGATAATTGCATTGAAAAACTATATTTAAGTTATTTGTGAAAATGCAGCAAAATATTAGTTTAATTCTTAATACCCACTAACAATTAACAACTATCTACTAACAACCTATTTACTAAGAACCTATTTCATTTTCAAATCCTTTAGTAAAAATGGCATAAATACACCACCAACAAAACTGGATAACACAACAGGAACCCAAAAAGGAATTGTTGTTTGTGCGAGTAAAAACATGATTCCAAAAGTGATGCTAATACCAACAGCGGTTTGTCTGACATAATACATCGTATCCCGCATTAGCTTTCCTTTGAAAAACAGCTTTGCGGAAAACCAACCTATCTCTAACATAATGACTCCTAAAAATTACTCAGCAAATTCAATACTATTAGTCCTAAAATTGCACCGGGAATAACTCCAGCAGGTCCAAATAATCCACCTAAAATAGCAGCAAAGTTATACCCCAATTCCTCTCCTGCTAACAGCATTCCACCAACAGCACCACCAATCATTGACACCACTGTTGCGACAACAAACCATATAAAACCCGTGAGTAAATTCAACTCACCAGCCATTAAGGTATCTATCATTCCACTTAAATCGTAATTCGTTAAGATATCAGACATTTGATTTTAGGTTTTAGATTTTAGATTTTGGATTTTGCGGAAAGTTGAGGGTGGAGATGTTCTTCCCCTCAAACTTTTCAAGACAGATTTTGACAACGAATGTATTTGTTGTAGATTTTGGATTTTTAGAAAACACTAATATAAACTAGTTGTTTAATTCATGACCAATTACCTATTAGCAATTACCCATTACCAATTACCAATTCTTCTAATACCTGAGATACAGCTTCTACTTGTCGAGTCTGTCCATGTTGAGCAAATATTTCTAAAGCTTGTTGATAATAGTCGCGAGCTTTTAAAATATTTTGTTGATTACCCGCTTCTGGTCGGCGGAGTTTATCTGGTAGATTCATCAAAGCGTTGGCTTTATTAGCTATGGTGTTAGCGTATTCTATGGGTGTGTCTCTGGGATTACGCACCTTCAACGCTTCGTCATAAGCTATTACCGCTCGTGAATTGTTCTCGAAGGGATGAGAAGAAGGTAAATATTGCAATGCATTTCCTAAATTGTTTTGCAACATTGCATACTCTCTAGGATGTTCGATAAGGTTAATCCTTCTTAAAGCTACCTCGAATGACTGTACCGCTAAACCTTCAAATAAGTATTGCTGCTGCGAACCGGAAGACATTGAAAGATAAGCAATAGCAATATTGTTGTGTAATATCGCATATTCTTGAGGATAGTTATCCGCATTGAAAACCTGTAATGCTTCCTGGTAAAGCTGAATGCTATCGGTCATCCTGGCCATGTCAGATGATGCTAAGGATTGCAGCACTAAACCCAGATTCATTCGCGCTTCTGCTGTCTCTTCTATCGACCCTGATTCTTGCAGTATCGGTAAAGCTTGTTCGTATGCTGTTTTTGCTTGTAAAAGCAACTCTACATTTTCTTCCGGAATAGCTTGTAATGCACTACCTTTACCAACTTTGGCACGAGCTTGATGGAGAGTAAAATCCTCACCACATAGTTCTTGAGCTTTGTTGTACAGAAAAATAGCATTATATAAGTCTTGAGCAGTTTTAGGCTTTTTGACAAAACCTTGTGCTACCTCAATCAGCATCTCTATTTTTTCTTGTACTGTAGCGGTTGTATCAGCAATTGCTGACATAGCTGCTTTTACAGCAGAATCCGTGATGCTATTGTTCATTACCATCTATATCCTGAGATGGACTATATATAGACGCTTTCCTGCTGCATCTATTTATGAGTCTTACTTCAATTCAATACAATTTTGTATTAAATAAGAAAATTTGTAAGCTTGGATGGTAGATAACCTTTTAACTGTAATTTTAAATAATTTTTCAAGTATTTTGTACTCGATTAATTATATTATATTCCCAATAAAGCAATATAAACAAGCAAGATTTGAAACTTTTTTTAATATTTTAAAATAGTGTATCTATATTTTTTATTGATAATCAGTATAGTCTAAATTGTTAATTTTATAACGTCAAGCTATAATCAATTTATCCCATTTTAACTTGAATACAATTCAAATAAAGCTATTTTATATAGATTATTCATGAATCAGCTAATATTTAAATTCAATAAAAAAATAATTAATTACAATATCTGTTTGTATTTACCAGTTAAAATAGTAATATTAAGCACTTGAGTTTCAAAATTAATAACAAATAATATCAATAGACAATAAAAATTTATGTAAACATAGAAACAGCTAAACATAAAACTGATTGATATTAAGAAGAGAGAGAACAGCGCAAAGCTTAAACTTTAAAGGTCAAATCTTAAAAACTTTCATATTGCTGATAGATGGCTAATTTATTATGGTTACAAGGTGGTGCTTGTAGCGGGAACACCATGTCATTTCTAAACGCCGAAGAACCAACAGCGGTTGATTTAGTAACTGACTTTGGAGTTAACATGCTATGGCATCCATCTTTAGGAATGGAGTTGGGTCACGAATTACAAACCATGTTGTGGGAATGTCTTTTAGGCAAAAAACCTCTGGACATTCTCGTGTTTGAAGGTACGGTAATTAATGGTCCTAACGGTACTGGGGAATGGAATCGTTTTGCAGACCGTCCGATGAAAGATTGGTTGAGCGATTTGGCTCACGTTGCTAATTTTGTGGTAGCAGTGGGTGACTGTGCTTGTTGGGGAGGAATTCCCTCAATGGCTCCAAATCCCAGCGAATCAATTGGATTGCAATATCTCAGAAGAGAAGAGGGTGGATTTCTAGGTAAAGACTTTAGAGCAAAGTCTGGTTTACCCGTGATTAATATTCCCGGTTGCCCAGCCTATACAGATACTTTTTCTCAAACTACTTCTATTTAGACATTTGATATTTTAGTTGCAAATAACTATTTATTAAATTTGGCTTAATTATAGTCGAAACTATCCGTAGGTAAATCTGAGAAAAGCGAATTAATTGGCTATTACAAAATAGCTTAACTTGGCTTAAATGAAAGTGTTAACTTATATCATAAATGTAATTTTTAAATAGTAAAAAATAATTCAGAATGAATTGACTTAGTAATTAATATTTTAATTATAAAATTATTTAAATAAAAATATATAATACCCCCACAAAATTCAACTTGAGAATATTGATTAAATTAACTTAACTAGAAATTAATAGCTATAGCGTAATTTTGATATCTCTAGTTCTAATTCAGCTATACGTTTTCTTAAAATATAATTTTCCTGTTTCAATTTTTGGTTTTCATTTTGTTCTTGAAAAGCTTGGTCAAAAGCTTTTCTTCTATTTTCTAATCCGAACCAACGTTGATAAACTCTAGTATGCATCTCAACCGTATGTCCTAGATTATCAGCAGCAGCTTTAATTGGAATTCCTTGTAAATGAGCGCGAATAGCACAAGCATGACGTAAATCATAAGGTTTAAACCCAAAAGAATATCTAACAAAACAATGACTAACATTACTTACTTTACTGTCTAAACTTTTAAAATTCTTTACTTCTAAAATATATTTCTTTAGTAGATTAATATTGTCTTGATTGAATAAATCAAAAAGTTCAATCCACTCAGGTACAAATGGGAATACCTCTCTATATCCAGTTTTATTTGACTCATGAACTTTAAAAGTATTGTGCTTATTTTCACCAGCCACCAACCAATCTAAATCGGGTTGATTAAAAATTTCTCTGGGACGTAATCCATATATAGCCAGAAGTGCGTAAATCAACTTAACTCGTTTATGACATTCAATAGCTTGTCTTTTAGTAGATGCTTCATTTTCGATAAAATAGCAAAACTTATTAAAAGTATCTAAAATCTCCTTGTCGGCAGGAATATTTCTTTTTTGTTTTTCTATCTTCAGCTTGAGAAAATTTAAATCGACACCAATATTTAGTTCTTTGATAATGAAATTTGCACACTCTATACACATTTTTCTTTGAGAAGGTGTATGAGATTTTTCAATTTTATTAATCAGACTGAATTTTGAAATGACATCATCAGACAAAAAAAACAGCTTATATCTTTTCTTCAAACCCGAAAAAGTATTTTGACTTCTAATCGTTTTTTTACGAGTTTCAAAGTATCTTGTTTCTAAATCATCATAAAATTCCCTGAAAGTAAGGCTTTTCTTTGTTGATTTGTGTTTACCTAAATATTTATCAGTCCAGGAAAACATCCGACGAGCAATTAATTTTCCTAACTCGTATGCTTCTTCCTCAGCAGTTTTTAAACCATTGAAATTTGCAGGAATTCCCAAGCTTATTTTGTATTGTTTTTTATCTCTACCCTGCTTATGAGTGTCACCAGGTTTTAATGGAAGCGTAGCGAGTAACTGTATTACTCCTCCCGTAACCTTCAGCGACACCTTAGTTTTACTAGATTTCAATCTTTGATTTACTTTAACGAGTTCTTCGTTGAATTTCATTCTGTAATGTTCTTTTGTCCTATCTGCTATATTCTTACGTCCCCTATAGGTTCCATCAGAAGTGCTAGGGACTTCAAAATCGCTAAAAACCTTATCTTGGATATCCATTATTTTGCTTAAATCTTGCTTTAAATATGTAAAGTTCAACTTGAACCAAATTAACTTTAAATCAGTTCATTGCAAACATTTTAGGCATATATAAAGCCCTAGTCAAACTGGTTTCCCAGCCCATCCTGATTGGATAACTCAAATTTTGGTAGCTATTTCTACTGGAAGAATCGGCGATATTGTTCTCGATGATTTACATCGTCCTCAAACTTTCTTTAATACCTTTACTCAGACAGGTTGTACTCGTAACGTGCATTTTGCCTATAAAGCATCCACAACAGAATTTGCTCAACGTAAAGGATGCTTATTTTACGATATTGGCTGTCGCGGCCCGATGACACATTCTTCCTGCAATCGCATCTTGTGGAATAGAGTCTCATCAAAAACCCGCGCTGGAGTTCCATGTTTGGGATGTACAGAACCGGAATTTCCTTTTTACGATTTAAAACCCGGAACTGTGTTTAAAACTCAGACAGTACTCGGAGTTCCCAAAGACTTACCAACAGGAGTCAATAAAAAAGATTACGCTGTTTTAACAATGGCAGCAAAAGATTCAATGCCAGCTTGGGCTGAAGAAGACTTTTTTACAGTTTAATGGACGTGGGGAATTGGGCATGGGGCATTGGTCATGGGTAATTGTTAAAAGAATAATTCCTAACAGCTATTCATTACTCCTAACTCCTAATTCCTTACGACTAGCAACTAGCAACTAACAACTAACTATGGTACAAACATTAGACATATCACCCCTCGGAAGAGTAGAGGGGGATTTAGATGTACGAGTTGATATAGATGACGGACAGGTCGTCAACGCTTGGACGCACGCGGAATTATTTCGTGGATTTGAAGTTATTTTACGCGGTAAAGACCCTCAAGCAGGGTTGATTGTAACACCAAGAGTCTGCGGTATTTGCGGGGCTTCGCATTTAACTAGTGCGGCTTGGGCTTTAGATACAGCTTGGAAAACAGAGGTTCCACGTAATGCAATTTTGGCGAGAAATGTCGGTCAGATTGTCGAGACTATACAGAGTATTCCTCGCTATTTCTATGGACTGTTTGCAATTGATTTAACTAATAAAAAGTATCAGCACAGTCATTTCTATCAAGAAGCTTGTCGTCGGTTTGCTCCCTTTACAGGAAAATCTTATGAAATTGGAATCACAATTTCTAGCAAGCCCGTAGAGATTTACGCTTTGTTTGGCGGACAATGGCCCCACAGCAGTTATATGGTTCCTGGTGGAGTGATGTGCGCTCCGACGTTAACTGACGTAACCCGCGCTTGGTCAATTCTGGAATATTTTCGGACAAATTGGCTGGAACCAGTTTGGCTTGGTTGTTCTTTGGAACGATACGAAGAAATCCAAACCTACGAGGATTTTATGAATTGGCTGGATGAAAATCCCAATCATGCTAATTCGGATTTGGGTTTTTATTGGCGGATGGGTTTGGATATTGGTTTACATAAATATGGTCAGGGTTTGGGTAAATACGTGACCTGGGGATATTTACCTCACGAAGTGAAATATCAAAATCCTACGGTTGAAGGTCGAAATGCTGCTCTAATTATGAAAAGTGGGGTTTACGACAGCTTTACCGATACCCACGTGCCGATGAATCATGGATTTGTTCGTGAAAATACTTCCCATTCTTGGTACAACGAAGGTACGGGAGACGTTCACCCTTATGACCGCGATACTCGACCGACTCAGAACAATACCAAAGATTTTGATAATGAATATTCTTGGGGAACTGCGGTAACTCATGTTGATTACGGACGTTTGGAAGCGGGTCCCTTAGCTCGTCAATTGGTAGCTGGTGGTACTCATGGAGAAACCTGGCAGCATTATGATGGCTTTGTACTCGATGCTTTTAAACAAATGGGTGGTGCTAGTATCCATATCCGTCAGTTAGCAAGAGTCCACGAAGTTGTTAAGCTTTACCGTCAAGCGGAACGTTGTTTGAGAGAATTTCGTTTGAATGACGATTGGTATATCAAACCCAAAGAACAAGACGGACGCGGTTGGGGTGCGACGGAAGCATCGAGGGGAGCTTTATGTCACTGGATAGATATTGAAGGTGGAAAAATCAAAAATTATCAAATTATGGCTCCTTCAACTTGGAATATCGGTCCCCGTGATGCTGAAGGAAAACGCGGTCCGATTGAAGAAGCTTTGATAGGTACTCCAATTTTTGATTCAACCGACCCGGTAGAAGTTGGACATGTAGCTCGTTCTTTTGACTCTTGCTTGGTATGTACCGTCCACGCTCACGATGCAAAAACTGGTGAAGAATTAGCTCGATTTCGGACAGCATGAAAAATTTGGTAATGGGTAATAGGTAATGGGTAATTGGGGAAGAGGAGGGAGAGAGTGAGAGAGTGAGAGAGGGAGGGAAATTAATAATTTATAATTTGTTACTTCTTACTTGCTACTCGCTACTTGTTACAATTCCCAACTACCAATTACCAATTCCCAATAACCACTTCCCAATTCTTAATTCCCAAATTACTAAATTATGTCGAATAAAGCATTACACGAACATCTTCCCAATCTTCCTTCTGAGGTACTTCAAGAGTTTACGCAGTGGTGTGTTACTCAGCAAGCACGGGAAGCGGGATATGAATTTACTCCTAATGAAACAAAATTAGAAAATCTGTCAACAGCAGACTATATTCCAGAAATTGTCGGTCAGTTTATGGATACGACAAGAAAGGATATTAGAACTGGATTGGTAGCTACGTTTGCAGGAAAGCAGGCTGATAACCATTCTTTATCTGGTTTAGCTGCGATGGTTGATTTTGTTTCGCTTTACGTTAAACATTTGTTTCCTAGTGAGGGAAATGACGAAACAAAAGCCCAAGAGTTAATCACTAAAGCTTCCGAGCAGCAGTTTGAAAAACTTTCTCAAATTGCTCAAGAATATAACGTAAAATTGTCAGTATAAATACAGTAATTCTCTTTCAAAAGAATTATAAACTCGGTTTTTTATGCGAAAACCGGGTTTTTCTGTTGAATTCGGTATCTTCAACTAATTAATAAATAATAATAAAATTCAATTAGTTATTTTCTACAGTTGTATGTGTTGGTTAATTCGTGTTAATGCTTCGATGATATATATTAATTTAATTACTGTTTTTGTTGATTTAATCTGATGAAATGCTTGCTCCCACATTATTTTAAGTATATTTATTTATGAGTCCACTATACCCCCACGGAAGTAACTATGATGATGAATGCTGTTCGTAGAACTACTATTAGTGAATCTTTAAACTTTTATTAAAACGTTGACTATTTCCACTTAAGTCAGTTACAACCGATGAAGAAATCATCACATTGAATCTGTTTTCTTTAAATCCGTTGCTATAGGTACTGGTTTATTCTCTAGCTGGATAGAAAATCAACAGTCTCTAAATCGCTTCTTGAAGCAAAAGATATTCCTTCAAAGAAGATAAATATGAAGCTGCAAATGCTGGTTTGTTATAGCATTTGCTGTGGGTCTAATGTTGATAAAACATTTACCTTAATTTTGGTGTATCTATTTTTCGTTAATAACTAAGCGCAAATTTTTTCATTAAGTAATCGACGAGCGGGTAAATAAAATGTCTAATTTAATTCAAAACGTATTGGAGAGCAGCGAAAAGAATAATTTACGTGAATTCGCTTTTTCTTTACGTCAGTCGAAGAAGCCTTATCTACTTCGTAACGATATTTTGATTGCTTTTTATAAGTATTGTGATGAAGAAGGTAATAAGGATTTATATAGCAATTCAATTTTAAGTAAGTTGGTTTTCTCTACTCAAGAGATAATTTTCGCTCAGGAAAGTCTTTGTTTGGTGGTTCGTCCTAAAGTTGCTACTCAGGAAGCTTTTCGTTTGCTGGACGATATGACTGTAGAACCGATAAGTATTAACGAGTTGTTGGATTTACGGGATAAGCTGGTTGATTCTAACGATGCTCAAGATGAGGAAGTTTTAAAAATTGATTTTCAACCTTTTTATGATTCTTCTCCTAGTCTCCGTGACTCGAAAAAAATCGGTAACGGTGTTGATTATCTCAACCGCTATTTATCAAGCAAGTTGTTTGATGACAACTGCGGTACTTTTCAAGAAGCTTTGTTTAACTTTCTGAAACTGCATAAATATAAAGACCAGCAGTTATTAATTAACGAACGTATCAAAAGCAAGTCTCAGCTATCTGAAAAGGTGAAACGAGTTATTGACCTGTTGGAAAAATATCCAGACCGCACTTCCTATGAGAATTTTCGCTTTGAATTACGCAGTTTCGGTTTTGAACCCGGTTGGGGAAATACTGCTCTAAGAGCTAGAGAAACTTTAGAGTTGCTCGACCAGTTGATTGATTCGGCTGACCATGAAATTCTAGAGAAGTTTATGTCCAGAATTCCTCTAATTTTCAATGTTTTGGTTACTTCTCCCCACGGATGGTTTGGACAAGAAGGTGTTTTAGGAAGACCGGATACTGGTGGACAGGTGGTTTATGTTCTCGACCAGGTAAAGCAATTAGAAAAGCAAATCAAGGAAAATGCTAATAATGGTGGACTTAATGTACTCGGTGAAATCAAACCTAAAATTATTGTTCTGACACGTTTGATTCCCAACTGTGAAGATACTAGCTGCAATCAACGGTTAGAAAAAATATATGGTTCCGATAACTGTTGGATTTTACGAGTTCCTTTCCGCGAATCTCAACCAGAAATTACCCAAAATTGGATTTCTCGTTTTGAAATTTATCCTTATTTGGAAAGCTTTGCTACCGATTCCGAACGAGAAATTTTGACAGAATTTGCAGGAAAACCGGATTTAATCATTGGTAATTATACTGATGGTAATTTAGTCGCGTTTTTATTATCTAGACGTTTGAATGTAACTCAATGCGTTATCGCTCATGCTTTGGAAAAATCAAAGTATGCTAAAAGCGATTTGAATTGGGAAGACCTCGAAGAACAATATCATTTTTCGCTTCAGTTCACAGCTGATTTAATCTCGATGAATTCTGCTAATTTTGTTGTTAGCAGCACTTATCAAGAAATTATCGGTACTGAGAATAGCCCCGGTCAGTACGAGTCTTACCAATCTTTTACGATGCCTAAACTCTATCATGTAGTTAGCGGTATCGATTTAAAAAATCCCAAGTTTAATGTGGTTCCCCCCGGTGTCAACGAAAATGTTTATTTTCCCTATACCAGAATCGAAGATAGGCTATTAGATAGCCGCGAGCGCTTAGAAGATTTATTATTTACATCGGAAGATTCTACTAAAGTTTTTGGTAAACTATCCGACATTAGTAAGCGTCCGATTTTCTCCATGGCAAGACTTGATAGAATAAAAAATCTTACAGGTTTAGCTGAGTGTTTTGGTAAAAGCAAAGAACTTCAAGAACAGTGTAATTTGATTTTGGTGGCTGGTAAGCTGCGTGTAGAAGATTCCACAGATATCGAAGAAATCAACGAAATTGAAAAGCTTTATCAAATTATTGATAAATACAACTTACAAGGTAAAGTCCGCTGGTTGGGAGTTAGATTATCGAAAGACGACTCCGGAGAAATCTATCGGATAATTGGCGATCGCCAAGGTATTTTTGTTCAACCAGCGTTGTTTGAAGCTTTCGGTTTAACAGTCCTCGAAGCAATGATTAGCGGACTCCCTACCTTCGCAACTCGCTTCGGTGGACCTTTAGAGATTATCCAAGATAAAGTCAACGGATTCTATATCAATCCTAACAATCACCAACAAATGACCGAAACCATTTTAGAATTTATTTCCAAATGCGATTTCAACCCCGATAACTGGAAAGAATTTTCTCAAAAAGGTATTGGGCGAGTTTACGACAACTACACCTGGAAGATTCACACCAACCGCTTGCTATCTCTCGCAAAAACCTACACCCTATATAATTACATCTCTGGAGACAACCGAGAAGACATGTTGCGCTATGTAGAATCCTTATTTCACCTACTTTACAAACCCCGTGCTAAAGCTTTGTTAGAAGAACATACAACCAGCGTCGGTTAATAGTTCAATAATTTAAACAATTTAGAGTCAATCATGTAGAGACGTAGCACTGCTACGTCTCCTTAATTATGGTTGTAATTACTATATATTCAACCGCAATAGTTTTGAGTTAAGAATTAAGAGTAGGGAGTAAAAATAATTTACCAATTACCAATTACCTTTAATACCAAATTTTTGTAAATCTGCATACTAAAAAATAAATCTATAAATGTTAATCGGAAAATTAATTAATCATTTTTATTTGAAAATAAAAAAATATTATCCAAAAAGTATGTAGAATAGGAAAACAAACAAATTCTCCTGAACCAAAGAATAATTGATTCTTAGGGGTTATTTGTCTATTTATGTATAAATATCGCTTTCAAGCATGTAAACCTCTTTTATAGTTCTCCACGCCAAAACTGAGCTGATTATTCTGATGACAAAGAATTTACCGATATAAACAATCAGATTTGGAAGTAGTTATTATAGATGACCAATGAGCAAAAAAAACTGACAATTATTGGTTGTGGAAATCTAAACCGTAATGATGATGCTGTAGGCGTAATTATAGCTCAACGCCTACAGCAATATCTTGCCGCATATCCTCATCCCCATGTGAAAGTTTACGACTGCGGAACCGCAGGGATGGAAGTCATGTTTCACGCAAGAGGTAGTAAACACCTAATAATTATTGACGCAAGTTCGACAAATTCCGAACCAGGTGCTGTATTTCAAGTTCCAGGAAAGGAATTAGAAGCTTTACCCGAACCCAGCTACAATTTACACGATTTTCGCTGGGATAATGCAATCGCTGCCGGGAGGAAAATCTTTCAAGATGATTTTCCGCAAGTCGTTACGGTCTATTTAATTGAAGCAGCAAATTTGGATTTTGGTTGGGAATTAACCCAAGCTGTTAAGCATTCTGCCGATACTGTGTTTGAACAAATAATCGCAGTTATTAAACAAAATATAGAGCAAGACGAAATTCAAGCTGAATCTTCCTCATAAACAGATAATTCATCCACTCTCATTTCAAAAGGCATTCCTTCACTACTTGGAGGACAAACACGGATTTTAGCATTCGTCGCAACGTTATTCAGCAAAGATGCCATTGGCACCATTTTCTGCAAAATTCGCCAGTTAGTAACTTGGTCGGGACATTCGATAACCAAAGTCATTGCAGAGGTGTGGGTAGTAACATACCATCGACATGCAGATAACAAGTCTCTAATTTTGCGATCGCAGTTTTCATAGAAAAATTTACTCAGGGATTTTTCTAGCTGCTGACGCAATATAATATCAGCTACAGATGGTTGAAACGGACCCAAATCATCATTCTGAAAGAAATACTTATTGTTCATTTGTTCTTGTATTTATTGATTCTTTCCTTCGTCAAATCACGATACCATAGACTCTGAATTGATTTGTAGCAAAATATTCTATATTTTTTGTTTAATTAAAATACTGTTGTACCAGTCATAATCAAAAACAAAAAAATTAGCTAAATATATATTTAGCCGGAGAATATTTACTCACATTTCGTCATATCTACAATGGAATAGTTCCTCAACTATTATAATCATATACAATCAATAAAGTTAGTATATGATATTAAAAAAAAGACCGTTGCGGATATACAACCTATAATTTTACGTTCTAATTAACTTCCTTAACGAAACCCTTACCTTTAGATAAAGTAACGCAAATTTTTCCACATAACAGTTGATGATAAGAGCATTTTCGGTTGTTTTTTGTTCATTAAGTAAAGTCTGTAAATTAATTGGTGTGATAGATAAACTGTTTACCAGCAGAGGAGAGTACCAATTATTTACTTTGCTATTCCTATATAGAAAAATTCAGAATTGCAATATTACCTAGTAGATGAAACAATTAATCTATAGGATTACTTTAATATCTATTTAACGTAGATATATAAAAGCGATTTAATTCCTACTTATCTCCTTCAGGTCGGATACTTAATTCTAAATTGTGAATAATTGACAATCAAATTCAAATCATTGTTTGCAGCATAAATTGAGGTAGTCATTGTCTGAAGAATAGTGTCCGCTGTTAAAAAGCAATATCTCACAAAGCCTGCATCTGTATTTTGAGCTAGACCTATGATATACATAAATAATAAAAAAAAAGACATCTAAAATACTATTTTTTTGTAATTTATAAAACATGAAAATTTGAAACAGGAATAGGAAATAATGAGTAAGAAGTAAAAAGTTTGATTACCTAAGCTTTTCAGCCATTTTTGATGGTTGCCTTATTTTAGTGGTGCGTTTCATTAATTCTAATGGGTTAATAAAAAATATTTTTTCTACCCCCTCTTCCCCATCTACCTCCTCCCTAACCCAACCTGTCAAAATTAATGAAACAGACCAGTAGGTTGAATTGAGGAAAGAAACCCAACCTACGAAGCTAATTACTTCTTACTTATTACTCCCTTAAAAATGAAAAACCCGGTTTTTCAAAAACCGGGATTCAATCAATGACTAGCTCAGACAAAAAGTATAGCTACTAGCTAAAAACAAATTCTTCAACTTTGCTTTCCTCAGCAAATTGGTGTCTAGCTGATTTTTCAGGTACAGGTGCGCCGTTAGCAATTGCTTCTGCTTCGATTTTATCTACTAACTTCCAAGCGTCAGCAGCTTCTAAAGAGTAAACACCGTATGTACCGCAAATTGAGCGAGCATTGGATATTGCTTTTTGCAATTCTACTTTGAGGAATATGAGTTTTTGCTTGGCTACGAAATCACCTTTGTTGATGATGTCGGTGACAGAAATAATTCCAACTAAATCATCTTTAATAACAGGGGCACGCCAAATATTAGTTTGAGCAAATAGTCTGGCTACATTCTCCAAACTTAACTCTGGGTCTAGAACAATGCAGGGTTTGCTCATGATTTCGGAAACATAAACGGTTTGAGGGTCGCGAGCCAGAGCAATTACCTTAATAGCAATATCGCTTTGAGTTACAATACCGTATGCATCTTCTGGAGTTAACGGTTCAACAATTAAAGCGCGTAGTTGTGTGAGTCTTAATAATCTTACTGCTTCTGCGACAGTAGCGGAACCGTTGATAGTTGCTACGTTTAAGCTCATGACATCTTGTACTTTCATCATGATTTCTCTCCAATATTTTTTTATTCATTAAGTAAAGAAATTAACTAATTTATTGCTGCTCCGGCTTTCCAATGAAGGATTCTATTTATTGTTTTAATTCGAGATACTCTTCCTATAACATCAATGAGTATCTTTGATTGTTTTTTTCAACAATATATAGAATTTGCAGACCTTTG